>CAYGYC010000271.1:0-6196 GCA_964353755.1 uncultured archaeon
GGGGCTGGACCCCGAGAGGCCGCCTCAGGACCTGGAGGAGCTCCGCCAGTACTCGCAGAAGATCCTGAAGCAGGACAGCTCAGGGAATGTGGTGCGGAGCGGCCTCGCCATCGATATCGCGGGCTGGCCGAAGTCCGTCTTGGCCGAGCATGGTGACCTCTGGGTAGACAAGTCCAACGGGCGCGACGGCCGCGCCACCAGAGTCCTCTTCGACCACGATACCGGTCGCTGGTTCTTCCGGTGGTGGCACGACATGGTGGATAGTGGCCTGGCATTCAATGTGGGCCGCAACCCCACTGCCACTGACACGCTCCTGGCCATCGTCTCCGGTCGGGCCGCAATGACCTTCGCCAACTCAGGTGCATTGCGTTCCGTGATCGATGCCATAGAGGCAGGGGTACAGGGCGTCGAGGGCGGCGTCAGCCGGGTGCCCGGTGCCCCCGGGGGCACGGGGCAGACCGGGTTCTGGTCTTACGGGCTCTGGATCCTTAACGCTCGCCCCAAGGAGGAGCAGGAGGCGGCCTGGAAGTTCATCAAGTGGCTTGTAGAGCCAGAACAGCAGGCCGAGTGGTTTGCTGGCAGCGGCTGCCTCCCCGTCAGCCGCTCCGCTGTCAACCTGCCCGTGGCGCGGGACGCCGTGGCGCGCTACCCCCTCTTCCGGGTGCCGCTCGACCTTTACCTCACTGCCCCGGCCACCCCCGCCACCTTCGGGGCCGTGCTGGGTGCATTTCAAAAGGTAAACGAAGCCGTTTGTCGGGGCGTGGAGGAGATGCTCTCCGGCAGCAAGGACCCCGAGCAGGCGCTGAAGGACGCTGCCGCTGCGGCCAACGAAGCCATCGCAGAGTACAACCAGGTGGTGGAAGAGTAGATAGGGTCTGAGATCAGCATGACCCCGAGCCCAGCCAGTCGAGTGGTGCTGCGCCGCGCCGGCGATATCGTCGAGGCGGAGGCGGTGAGCTATCGCTGGAGCTGGTCGACCGTTACAGACGAGGTTACGCTTCGTGACCACGACGGCCGCCGGATTCTGGTGCACCGGCTTCAGCCGGCGGTCGCCGTCTCGGGAGAGGGCGTGCTCGGGGCCCGCGGCTCCTGCGTTAGCGCGCAAGCCGATGGCGCGCGCCTGGACGTGCGGTACGAGCATGTTAACGGCGGCGGGGCGATACGCCTGACGCTGCGCTTTTTGCCCGAGTACTACGTTCTCGATACCGTGGTCTACGAGCCGGCGGGCGCGGAAGCCATCACTGGCATCGCCTACCTCGGCGACTGGGCCGGGGGCGTCGTCGAGCCGAACGCCGTCGCTGACACCTGTGTGATTCCATGCGGCAGGCAGGATCCAGAGCAAGCCATCTTCCGGACAGCGGACCTGCACGGCGTCCGATTCTCGGTCGGCTGCTCTCGCATGGATTCAGGCACGTCTCATCAGCAATGGGCTCTGCCGCACTATCTCGTGGCCTGCTACAACCACGCGGACGCGGCGCAATCGGCGTCAGGCGCCGCCTGCATCGGGCTTGGTGGCATTCCGGACGGCAACGTCACGGTGCGCGTGGACCAGGGCCGCTTCTCCTACGAGATAAACTTCCGCGGTGACCTCTGGGGGCACCGAAGGGGGCCGGCAACCCAGCGCTTCGATTTTCCCCTCGTAACGGCCGTCGCGGGCGACTGGTATGAGGCCGGGCTTGGCTACTTTGAGGCGCTGGTGGCGGAAGGCTGTGTACACAAGAAGCGGCGCGAAGAAGTCCCCGCGGCGGCTTGCTGGCCGCAGTACGACACATGGGGCGACCAGGCGGCGCACCGCTGCATCTGCGAGTTCTTCGACGAGGCCCACCTGCGGCACATCTACCGCGACTTCCGCGCCTCCGGCCTGCGCTCGCGCCTCTTCGTCATCGACGACAAGTGGGAGCGCGTCTACGGCTCGCTCGAGCACGACAACGTGCGGTTCCCGCACTTCCGCGAGTTGCTGGACGAGATCCGCGGCGAAGGCCATGAGATCGGCCTCTGGTCTGCGTTCCCCCGCTGCGGAGACTACCGGGCCCTCGGTCTCAGCGAGGCGGCGGTCCTCATCCAGCCTGATGGCGCGCCGTACGTGGTGCACGAGGGCGCGCGCTCCTGGTACCTCTTCGACCCGACGAATGCTGAGGCTGCGGCCTACCTGGCGGAGCGTGCCCGACGCCTCGCCCGGACATACCGGCCGGCGCTGGTGAAGTTCGACTTCGGATACGATATCCCAACACCGGATGTCGCCGGACCCCACGACCCCTCGCAAGGGGGTGAGCGCCTGTTCCTGAGATTCCTGGAAGTCATCGTTGGTGCGCTTAAGGCAGCCGACCCGCAGGTCGCCGTGCTCTACTACTGCCTGACGCCTCTCTTCAGCAGCTATCTTGACCAATGCGGGATGGACGACCTTTGGATGTCGCACGGGGCATACGACAGCGGCTTCGCCAAGCGAGCGCTGCTGTCGTCGTGGTGCGGCTCTTTCGGCGTTGTGCCGTACGGGTCGAGCGGCTACGACTGGCGGTCAGCACCCGAGATCTGGCTGGACAGCTCGATAATCGGGACGCCTGGCGTGATCGCGCCGCTGGCAGGCGACGAGTATGGCCAGCGCCCGACGCCGGACCAGGTGGCCCGGTACAACGGCGTTGCCCGCGTGACCCGCCACAACCCGTTCTACCGTGTCGAGTTCTTCGACGCTGATCTGGGGAATCCGGAAGGCGGGCCGCGCGCGTGCTCGTGGGCCCGCATCGAAGGAGGCGAGGCGGTGGTGGTCGCCCTGCGGCCTGCGACTGGGGCGGCCACAGTCGCGCCCGGGCTAGTCGAAGCCGACTGCCGCGTGGTCGTCGCTTCGCTGACGGCGGACGGCATCCGCACCACCACGGCGCTCGGCATTGTGCCGTTCGGGTCAGGCCGCGTGCGCGTCCAGCGCAGCGGCGGGGGCCCACGACGGGCGTTGGCCCACCTTCTTGGCGGCGAGACAACCCCGGTGGATGGGCGCTTCGAGGGTGAGCAGCTTAGCCTCGAAGTGATGACAACGACTCCGGGCGGAGCGCCAGTGGAACTGATTGAGGTACGCTTCGACTGATCGGCCCTCGCTGACGGGCTTCCCTTCAGCCGTCTGCGCAGGTGAGCCCAGCCCCAACTGATGCGCTCCGAACTTCCCCCAGTGATTTGCCAGGGCTTTCCTCCCGACTGTGCGGTCGAGGGCAAGGGTGCTCTCGCGCTCCGCTCGGGTCGATAATCTCGCATGAGAGCCTACGGGGACGGTGGCCACCACCGTGTTCGTGCCCCCGTCGATGACCGAGACGTTGTTGCTGCCGTTGCTGGCCACATAGATGCGACTAGTAATGAGATTCACCGTCACGCCATCCGGCCCGGCCCCACGGGTATGTTGACAACGACAAGCCCCGGCCCGGCGCGCCAATCCCTTTTCCGGCCCACGCAAGTTCGCCTTCTTCTGCCGTAAGGCCACAACAAGGCGCTATCACAAACTGCTCCTGTCGCTCATGCCAACAAACCACGGCCAAAGACGCCAGGGTCTTCTTGAAACGGCCCGAGCTACACATGCTCCAGCAGGAAGGCCTCAAGTGCATCCGCGAACGGGCCGGTAAGGTCGTGCTCGTGGACCTCCGCACGGAAATCTACCTTATCCTCAGCACCGTAGAGCCGATATATCTGGCGCGTCAGGGACTCGACCTCATCAAAGCCACTCACCGGCCACCAGTTATCAGGCAGGTTGGCACGCACCATAAGCGGGCGCGGCGCAATCGCAGCGTGAAGATGCTCGATGTCACAGACATTCAGGATACCAAATGGGAATGGCGATGCGTCTGCATTCGCATTGTAGGAAGCCATTTCAGCCATGTGGATAGCGAAGGTCGACTCTGAGCAGAACGGGGCGGCGGCACAGAAACCCTCGTCAAGCCCAGCAGCGAGCCAGGTATCCTGCCCGCCCTGGCAAAGTCCCGCAACAGCGACCCTGTTCGGGTCCACATCGGGACGCGAACGCAGGTACTCGCCGGCCCGCATCGTCTCCGCAGCCCTCAGGCCGAGCTGGCTTATTCCCAATAGGTGCCCCATTCCCATCACGAGAGTCATTCTTATGTTATTGACGATCAGGTAAGGCGCACTCTCACCAAAGGGTGCATGATCGAGGATGAGGACCACAAAGCTCTGCTTCGCCATGCGCAGCGCAAACTCCTGATAGGAACGATGCCACTTGTCCTCCGGCCAGCCGGGGCTCCAGACCAACGCTGGCATCCGCCCTATGGGTGGCTCCGCCGGCAGGAAAATAAAGGTCGGGATGCCGTAGTCCTCGTCGACATAGACATCCACCCGCTCGCAGACGACATCATCACCCACCCTGACACGGGCACGCACGAAACTACCCTTCAAGGGCGGAAACGCTGGTATCCCGATAACCGACGGTAGCTCCTTCCTCATCCTTGCCCTGAAGCGCTCCCACTCCTGGAGGGTCTCGAAATCCCGTGGAAGCTCCAGGGCCTTCTGCATAATCATCTTCTGTAACCAGCGGATGGCATTGGTTCGCTGGCCAGGGGGCTCGTCAGCGAAGAAAGGCGAAAGCTCTTTCCCGGCGTTCATCGATCACCCTCCTCTAATAGTCCCCAAACTCATCTGCCGCCTCATACATGACCAACACGTTCGCCGGTGACGTATCCTGAGTGATGGCCTGGTCAGGGGCAAGGATGTATCCACCGCCCGGCTACATCAATTGGCAGACTTCTGCTACATGCTGGCGCACCCCCTCCGCGGTTGATAGGGGAAGGACATTTTGAGCGCTTCTGGCACCGTGGAAGCAGATGCGGTCCCCAAACTGCCTGTGGGATGCCAATATTACATCCGTATCTGCGCACGTCAAGCAGCCAGCCATTCGTAATTGTGGAACCGAGTTGCCGCATCTTTAGAGCACATATCTCCGAGGCAGAGGGCTGGCTGAGCCACCCAGATACGGTTGGGGTTCTGCCACCCCACACCTTGCCGCCAAGAACCCCATGACCTCCCTGGATTTCCGGTTCGTTGCGTCGTAGTATCAGCGCAGGCACTGTCGCCGTTTTGGTCACTGGAAGCATCGGGAGGATAGCGTGGAGTATCGTTCCCTGGGGCGAACCGGCGTGAAGGTAAGCAACCTCTGCCTCGGCTGTATGATGTTCGGCGGCAAGACAGATCCCGCCGAGTCGCAGAGGATCATCGACCGGGCGCTCGACGTAGGAGTCAACTTCCTCGATACCGCGAATGTCTACAGCTTGGGCAAGAGCGAAGAGGCGACTGGAGAAGCGCTGAAACGCAACGGCAAGCGCCAGGAAGTGGTCTTGGCCACAAAGGTGCATTGGAAGATGGGGGAAGGCGTCAATGATTGGGGCAACAGCCGCCGCCACATCATTGAGCAGTGCGAAGCCAGCCTTCGTCGCCTGCAGACGGACTATATCGACCTCTACCAGCTCCATCGCCCTCAACCCGACATCCCCATTGACGAAGCGCTGCGGGCTCTGGACGACCTGATAGGTGCTGGCAAAGTGCGTTACATCGGAACCAGCACTTTCGCTGCCTGGCAGGTGGTTGAGTCTCTATGGGTGGCCAAAGAACTGGGCCTAAATCGCTTTGTTTCCGAACAGCCACCTTACAATCTCCTGGATCGGCGGATTGAACGGGAGCTACTGCCGATGGCGCAGACATTCGGTCTCGCACTCATACCATGGAGCCCGCTCGGTGGCGGCCTTCTAACTGGAAAGTACCATCGCGGGGAGGAACCGCCTGCTGGCAGCCGCTTTGCAGACTACGAGAACAATCCGCTGCACGCGCGGCGGATGACTGACTGGATCTATGACGTCATAGAGGGGCTGCAGCCGCTAGCCGAAGAGAAGTCCATAACGCTGTCCCAACTCGCGCTCGCCTGGTGCATGCAGCGACCAGGAGTTACGAGCCCGATTATGGGCCCGCGCACAATGGAGCAACTTGAGGACAACCTAGGTGCCCTGGGCGTTACCTTCACCGAAGATGAGCTGAAGAGCATCGACCGCGTCGCCCGCCCCGGCAACGCCGTCGCCCCCTTCTATGAGGCGGACTTCGGTCCACACCACCACCGCATCTGATCGCCAGTTCGCGCAGCCCGCCGGAGCGAGCCAGATCCAACCTGTGGGGCGCCAAAACTCCATCCGCAGCCGTCAGGCAGCATCTCGCCAGAGAT
>CAYGYC010000272.1:0-6165 GCA_964353755.1 uncultured archaeon
TAGAAAAGCACGCCATCGTTGCTACGCCACTGGAAAAGTACGGAGTGAGCGGTAGAAAGATGATGGAGTTAGTACAGGCATATAATGGACTAGCCTCCTTGATCAAGAACTATTTAACGCCTCTGCCTATGAATATCGAAGAAGGTTCCGTTGCTCAAGAATTATTCTACAACTGCTCATTTCGTGGATTGCTCTTTTTAGGAACATTTCATACTATTGAGGCAAGAAGAGCGACTGTAAATACGGAAGCGACAAAACTATATGATACCGCTGCGCGAAATTTTGGGAAAGCAGCCGATCTAGCCAATCAAGCGATCGAAGCCGGGTTTGGAGCTTTTCGAACCAAGAAAGCCCTCGCAGATGCGGCGAATAATTATTCCACGGGACTGGCCTCAATTACTCGGGGGAATCCTGATTATGCCACGCGTAAATTTAAACAGGTGCGCTCGCTTTTAGAAGATATTATAACCCGGGAGCCCCGAGCTAAAATTGACCATGTTCGGCTCGGGATGATCGTTTCTCTCCAACCCTCCGTGAAAATGATTTTAAAACAATTGAAAGAGGGAGCACAAGTCCGGGAAACTTCAAAAGTGCGCCTGTATCCATTAGATAAAAGCAAAGATATCATTGATACCGTTCGAGCGGCTAAAGATTGGATTGAAAAGCAGAAAGAACGCTTTGATGGTATTATGGATTTTTATCAACGGCTGAATTATGGAGAAAAATTGGATTATATTAAGCGATTTGACGAACGGTTCATCGAATTCTTTGAAGGGATTAAGGTTGTTTATGACGATACCGTTCGCGAAATAGTTGGGAATCTGTCAGAAGAATATAACTTTAAAGTGGGGCAATTATTCCGCCGGTTAGAAGGTGCGGCGAAAACGGCGGTTCTCCCGGGTGAAAGCACGCGTGAACAATTTGAAGAAGGTCGCAAAGAACTGGAAGCGATTGATGAGTTATATAAAACAGTGATGGCCACACTCCTCAATTCTATATATTCCCAAAAAGGCGTTAAAGCCGAGGAATATACCAATCAAGCCGAAGTCGCGATAAAGCAGGCGCACACGACTTATGATGATTTGGTCCGTACAGCCATTACGCAATTAATCCTTGATTATGACGAGAGCACTCAACGAGTTTTTGATCGCCTATCACCTATTGCCGATGCCGCAAAATTGCCGGGAGATGATGTGGTCGAACAATTCCGGGATGCCCGAGCAGAACTTGATTCACTTGGTTTTACCATTGCCTCGCTTGTAGATGTTTCTTATACTGTCAAACGAAAAGAATTTACTGAACGGATTCAGGCGGTTCAACGGCGCCAACGAACTCAATTCGATACCATTGTTCGAAGAGCAGTCATTAATCTCATCGGTGATTATGGCATCGCGGGCAAAAAATTAGTGGTTACCGCTGTCCCAATCGCCCGAGCCGCCGGTGCGTTGGGTGATCGCGCCCTTGATCAAATGTCCGAGTGCAAGAAAGATATCGATTCAGCTGATGAATCGTTAGAAAATTCGATTAGTCAATTACTCGCTGTAGGATTTGATGTGAAGCGATTAGAATTTTCCGAAAAAATTATTGAAGCCCAATTTAATCGCGATCGCGACTTTGTGGATAGTGTGCGCACGGCGGTTCAATCGTTGCTCACCTTTACGGCAATGCCTCGCTGGAAGATGATCAGAATCCGTAAGGATATCGTAAAACGCGGCGAAACGGCTATGGCCAGAGGCCGATATGCGCTTGCTGCTCGGTATTTCGCGGATGCTGCGAAAATCAGTCAAGAATTGGGCGAAATGGAACGTGCCAAAGAGCTTGAAGAACGTGCACGTGGTATGGAACGCTTAGCATCCATGATAGGATAATAGTTTTCCCATTTTTTATTCTTTTTTTAAAATCTTGAGAATAATCTTGCCTTTTAAGGTAAAAAGGGAAGTTACTATTGTACCTCAGTTCAAAGCAAAAATTTTTAATCATTCATCTAAAGTATGATCTAACCTTCAGATTATATTTTAAAACATCGGAAATGTGAGCAGATATGGCAAATGTGAAAGTAGAATCTATGATAGGAAGATATATTGAAGATGTCGAGATTGAAATGGTTGAACGGAAAGGTGCGGGGCATCCTGATTCGATGTGTGATAATGCCGCTGAGGCACTTTCGCGCAAGTTAAGCCTGTATTACATTGAACATTTTGATACTATCCTGCATCATAATGTGGATAAGGCAGCTCTTGTCGGAGGGCGATCAGAACCGAAATTCGGCGGGGGAATCGTAGTGGAGCCCATTTATTTTGCCCTCATCGGGAGAGCGATTTGTGATATAATCCGCGAGGGAAAGATCATCAAAGTACCTATTGCTCGTCTGGCTCGAGAGGCAATCAGTGAGACCTTGAAAGAAACTTTCAGATACTTAAATCTCGAAACTGATGTGTTGATCGACTGTAAAATCAAGCCTGGAAGCCAAGATTTAGTCGGATTATTCGATTATCGTAAGCAAATTCCCTTTGCCAATGATACTTCCTTTGGGGTATCCCACGCCCCATTTTCTAACACTGAGAAATTAGTCTATAATATCGAACAGTTTTTACAAAAGGAAGCCATTCAACGAATTCCCGCGATTGGAGAGGATATTAAAGTCATGGGATTTAGACAAAATAAAAACATCAAATTAACCATAGCCACTGCTATGATTGATCAAATGGTTGATGATCTTGATTCATATGTCGCCATTAAAGAAGATATCCAAAATGAAATTCTTAATCAAGTTCCCAAAATCATTGATCCCAGCTACAATGTCACGGTGGATATTAACCGCGCCGATATAATTGAAAAAGGAGTTATTTATATAACTGTTACAGGCACTTCAGCCGAGAGCGGGGATGATGGGCAAGTAGGCCGGGGCAATCGGGTCAATGGGTTGATAACACCAAATCGTCCTATGTCGCTTGAAGCGGCCGCTGGAAAAAATCCCGTTTCGCATGTCGGTAAAATTTACAATGTCCTTGCCGGGATTTGTGCCAAAGAAATTGCCGATAATGTATCCGGAGCCAGAGAAGTTCAAGTGAGAATATTAAGTCAGATTGGAAAACCGATCAGCGAACCTTTAGTTGCTTCGATCAATATTTTGCCTGAAGAAGCGGCAAACTGGAATACAATCGAATATGAGGCAGAGCAAATTGTTCAAGAAAAATTAGCAAATATTACCAAATTAACAGAATTATTCTTACATAAGAAAGTAAATGTTTGGTAAATTTTAGTTATTCTATTTTTTTCATTTTTTCTGGTGCATCTTTAGTTCTTTCATCGTGGAGATGATATAAGTTTCGTAATTTTTGCGCGGCTTGTTCTTGAACCTGTAATAGCCGGAGTACAATGCGTTCTCCCTCTTCTGGGGTTGGGATATTAAAGTTGCGAAAGCCACACGACGGCGTAATGAGCGATTGAGCGAGCAATTGCTGTAATTGGTCCTCTTTTAATTCGAGGGGACGAATATTCATTTTAAAAGTGTGAATCAGATCCTCTGGTGTCGGAAGAAACTCATTTGGATCTAACTCCCCTTTGAGAATGTCCGGAATATTTTCCACTCCAAACACACTTTCTGGGGTATTTGGAGTAATACCAAAGGCAAATCCGCCTCCCCGGTCAATATATTCCTTTAGAATATCCCTATTAACACTTTTAAGGGAATTTGGATATTTAATTGCATCAAAAGAAAATACATCAATGGGATATTTCAAAATACTATCAAGTACTGTTATAGGATTATCACAGATATGAATTCCTTTAGTACATTGAATTACTTGAAGAATGGGCAATATTTTTTCGAGTGCTTTTTCATAAGAAATCTCATTTTCAACAGCAAGTGGAAATAATGGCTCATCTATGAATAAAATTACATTATCTTCCGCTATCGTTCTGGACTTAACCATCTTAATAAGATAATTCGAAAGCCAATAGGCGATTTCCGCAGTTAAATTTGTAACCATATCAAATAATTCTGCATTTTGAATGAGTTTAATATTCCCCGGAGATAGTTTGATACTCGCGGCCTCTGTAATTGGTCCAGTGATTTGGCATTTTATACCGCGGTAGTGAGAGAATTGGTTTAAGAATGCAGGGAAAGTGAATAATCCTCGAAAAAATTCCGCGGTAATCTCCAATCCATGAGGTTGGAGCAGAAGTGATTTCATTTTCAAATTCCCTTTGAAATCCCTCAATTTTGTTTCGAACTCAGGAGTATTCAAATCCAGAATAGCCGTTCCATTTTGCAGTCTAAGCCCTGGAATACTATGATGGAATTGTAGAGTCATTTCATCGGCTTTTAATTGCGGGATATAAGGATAGGTAATGGTGGATTCAAAAATGTCGTGAATTACTGCGTTTGGGTTATCGAGTGGGTGGGACCCGATTCCCGTGGTTCCCAAATTTAAAGGCACAAAAATCACAGCTGCATTTTAAATTTATTTCAGCTCATTGCCCCAATACTTATAAGCAAGAATTCGATGCCCAGGGCAAAAAACACTGAAAGCATGATAATAGCAATAGCGGCTTTCACTCCCGAAAAGCGGAAGCCCTTTTCTACATGAATTAAAAACCAAATTGCGCTCATGCTTCCTAAAACTATAAATAAAATGCCCAAAAACGGATAAAAATCAATTAACGCCATGCTCTCTAATCACCATGCTTTCACGTCGCGAAATCTACCTTTTTAGAAAAACTCTTCTCATCTATATTTACAACCCTTTCAATAAATCCCGCTTTTTTAATCTTTTCTCTGAGGTCTTTGGGGTCGAGGGTGTCCTTATCCTCTGGAAAAATCAAATTATTAATGGTATAGCGATTCACAATGAGTAAGTCTGTAAAAGGATTATGGAGCTCCGGGAAATCCGGAAGAATTAATTGCAAAAAATCCTTAAGTTCATCGCTAGTTAAGGCGGGGGTCTTCGTTTTGCAAAATTTAGCCCGTTCATCAATACAGATCCCGGTTTTTTTACATAACTCTTGGCTAGCACACTTCACCAGCTTCTCAGGTTTACAGCTTACATAGGGGTCAATTTTTCCGAACGTTTTTTTAAGCGGCGGAATTTTATTATCGGATTTGAATGCCCACTCTTTTCCCTTCTCCGGCGTAATGGTAATTAAAAGATAGCAATCATCTGCAAGATTGTCATATATTTTGGTTAATTTCTTTGGAGACACTATGAGATCTGCAGGATACATAAACAGATTTTTCAAATCCCGTTGTCCTTGCGCCCACCCATCCTGTAAAGACACATTTTCTAATTTATCTTGAATCGATTCTAGAGTCACTCGCGGTTGAGTATAAATTGCCCCGCCTACCTTGTAAGATGCCTCCGGCATGTGTTTTGCCACGAAATATCCGATTAGATCCTCATACTCAAAACTGCCATTTATTGCCAAGTTGTTCTTCTTCGTCGATTTCACACTTAGAATCGGCCCTCCATTTGGAAAATCCCCTTTACTGAACTTAATAAACCTGCGGTGGGTGCTCTCATCCGCTTCCTGTTGGATCAGTTTTGTGAGGAAATGCTTCATTGTTTTATTACCTAAATAATTAATGTGATCATTACCTAGATTGTATTATGTTCAAAAAATTTGTGTTACAATCCTTATAAAAGGCATTTATTATCGAATTAAAACTCATCCCTTTGAAGAAAATGGCAAACAATAGACTCGCCAGAATTAGTTTACGAGCTTATAACACACTTATACTGCACGCACTAAAGTATGCTAACCCAAAAATTCAACAAAAAGAATGGAAAATCGTTTATGGGTTATTATATGGTAAGTTTCAAGAGGAGGACTTAATTATATGTGAGGCAGTGCCAATGATCCATGGTACCTCTACTAATGTTGAGTTCGGAGTAGAGGATTATCTAAATTGCGCAGAGGTCAATTGTGAGATAATGGAAAAGGGTTGTTACATGTTAGGATGGTATCATTCACATCCAGGTCGAGGTTTATTTCTCCATAAAATTGACATAGTAAATCAATTAAATTATCAAGAAATGAATCCCGATGCTATTGCTTTAATAGTACAAATTATAATCCTAAAACTAAATCTCACGCTTAATAAAATCTAGTAATAGTACAAATTATAATCCTAAAACTAAATCTCACGCTTAATAAAATCTAGTA
>CAYGYC010000273.1:0-6157 GCA_964353755.1 uncultured archaeon
ATATGATTAAGCTTGACACACCGAGAATTCTGAGTTCACTTGAGCAGATAGCGCGAGCCTTATACTTCAAACGATACAAGAACAAGTTTGAAGGTAATTGTACCATACTCTTTGATTTTGCTTTATACCATGATCAAGCTGACGCTGTAAAGATGAATGATTTTTACCAAAAGGCGCTTAAACAAATGAAAAACTATTTTGATAAAATGAAGCAGACTGGTGATAATCCCGAGGTCTTCAAATATTGCTTAGAAGAAGTAGATAACGGTCATGTTTTAGGAATGCGGTTTTACGGTGGAAGCAATGTCTTCGTTGCCTTTGTCTCGTGATGAATAGAAACATTTATAGTAGAGATCACATTCTGACACCAGGAAAAAATATCAAAGCAACGTACAACATAACTTTCCAGCCGACCGAGAATAGCCTCGGCGGGTTTTCATATGTGGTCGGCCCGGCGGCTAATTTTCACGTTATCCTTTCTTTCAACCGCAAATCATTTATCGTTAATGTTGACTAATCTCCAGACTTTGTGGGTGGAAGCGTTAAATCGGCATCGGGACCGGCAGGATTTTAGAGAAAAGAGGAGTTCTTCCTGAAGTCCTCAGCGGTACATCTTCGCAAAGAGTGCTTAATTTCAATTTGTAATCACGGACTTTTTCTTGCCCACACCTTTTTTTCTGTCCTTCCAGCGAACACCCTTTTTATCCCTCTTTTTGTTTAAAACTTCAAAAAACATTATTATCTAAAAAATTAAATCTTCGGGCGAACTCTAAGTGAGTGGCAAATTTCCGGGAGGTTCGCACAAAGGGGATACTAAGGTGTTTATACACATTTATACGATTCGGGGATAATTAACAAACAACAATTCGCACCTGAAGAGATGAGGGTCGCGGAAATGCTTGTCTATCTCCGAGCAATGATTCACAAATTTTGGATAGCTGTCCCAATGGGACTCAAGAGTTCAGGGTGACTGAAACTAGTGTGGGCAAATCAACAGGGAGACTGACCTGGGTCCCAATGGGACTCAAGAGTTCAGGGTGACTGAAACTCTTTAAGCTATAAGTTTCAGGATTTTTCTTCAAGTCCCAATGGGACTCAAGAGTTCAGGGTGACTGAAACTGTTTTAACCACTGGCTCATGCGGCAAACCTCCTGGTCCCAATGGGACTCAAGAGTTCAGGGTGACTGAAACTCCTCATTCTATCGGTTAGTATGATGGTCTCTCCGGTCCCAATGGGACTCAAGAGTTCAGGGTGACTGAAACATACCATCCATAGACTATCAGGAGGACGATAATAATGTCCCAATGGGACTCAAGAGTTCAGGGTGACTGAAACGACCTATCCAACAGATCGCCGGATGAAGAAAGAAAGTCCCAATGGGACTCAAAAGTTCAGGGTGACATGTAATTAAATAATAGGCTCGCATCTTGTCCGAAGACTCGCCGAAAGGTTTCCTCCAGAGTCAAAAAAACCAAGGAGGCCCAAGTGCCGGATCTGCCCTAACCCGGAGTGGCCCTTCCGGACAGATGCTCTTTTCAGCCTGAACCCGAACACGCTATCCAGTTGTCAAAGAACAAAAAGCCAAAATAGTTGGCCTATGAAATCTTCACATTTGAAGTGGTCTTCTGTGCAAACGGTGAACGTCTGACTCCAATTATGCCTTTCAGCAGGGATTTCTTGAACCCATAACTGGCGGAGAAATTCCGAATATAACGTTCACTACCATCCTTGTAAACCGCAACATTTCCCTGAGACACTATGTTATATTCTGCTATACCGGCATTAGCTAAATACTGATGCAACGCTTCTTTCCAGGCATTCTGACTGATACCCTTCTCACCTAATGAACGTCCCTTTAAAGGTCCATCCGGAATTTGACCGAGGGATTTGATACCTGGTATTACAGATCCGCTTTGGCGCCATTCAAGTGTGATCGGTCTATCCCGATTTACCTTGTTATGAGTCCCCTTATAGGCCACAATCATGCCTATATTGGCCGGGTCTGCAACATAACGATGTAAGAGGTTACTCGTTTGAGGGTCTACTCTGTTTAAATCTATATTAGTCTTTAACCAAGGATATAGAATCTTAACGCCGATAAAGGCAGGTATTCCATCAGACTGGCCATTCACAAACTCATGAAGCATTTTGAATCGCCTCTGATCAGCCGGATGAGAAGAGAAGATAGTCTTATTAAAATTGCCCCCTATAGCTTTACGCAACCATGCAGTAAGCGCTTGCGCCGTATTTGAACCAGGAGTGTCGCCAGTATTAGCAGCTTTAAGAACTTGACCCAATTGGGGATGGATCACAACGTCAATTATCTTTTTAACCTCATTTCTTCTCGATTCAGGAGGATCCTTCTTATCAGCATCCCGAAGGTCTTTTATTATGGAAGCAGCTGTCACACGTTTGGAAGGTATATCTGCTTTTTTTGACCAGCTATACGAATCTTCGCGCTGCACCTTGGAATCTTTATGATTCCAATTCATCTTTGACAAGTCAGCTTCAATGAAGTTACCAGGATGGATTTTCTCAAATTCTGATACCATATTGTTTGGCTTGGGCAGGACAGGAATACCATCCGGCCCCTCCGGTGGAGCGGTATTCCTAACCCGTTTTACCCACCAAGGTATGACACTGGGGCGTAATTCCCTTGCTTCAAGGGCCTTTAAATCTGGCAAGTCACAGGCCATGATGATTGCATCAAGTGCATGGTTTACTTTCCCGCCTTCGGCCTTTTCTCTGACCTTACTGAAGTGAGGATAGGCTGCCTCTCTCCAAAGGGCAGTATGTCTTCCATTTACAAATCCAATCTCAGGGATTTCTCCATAATGTTTATTTAGCTTATCGCTGAGGTAGCGAGCCAGTGGCCGAGGCCCCCGTTGAGCACCAACTATCTGGGCGAACTGGTTAGCGATTAAGTTGAGGTATCTCTCCGCCTCCCAGATCCGGTCAGGCTGGCGCATGAGGTTAAGCACCCCCTTCTTTACTGTATGAAATAAGTGAGGTGGTTTATCCTTGAACTTTTTATTTAGATAACGAGAATAGGCCTCATATGCCTGTTCGTGAATCAAAAGACCTGCTCCTCCTGGTGAGGCAGCTTGTTTCAAATATTGATTACAATCTTTACAGGCTGGAACTTTATTAAGATAGCTATCGAAGAAGAACTCAGCCTGAGGCAAGAGATGTTCCCTCTCGATCATTTCAGGTTTTTGTTGTCCACAATAGACACATAACCCATCAAATTCCATTTTGAGCATCTCAAGGTCATTTTTGAACCCAAATCTTGGCCCCTGTTGATACATTTCTTCCAGAGCATCTTTTCGGGCTATTTCCTGCCGTTGCTTTCGACTACCTGCAAGAAGATCAAACGCTGTTCGTTCTACAATGATGCGGTCAATACCATCCGGAGCCATGGGCAGGATTCTTGCTTCGATATAGCGCCAGAGCTTTTGGAAAAGGATTTGCTCCCGCCTTGAAACCAAGTCTCTGTCGCTTAGGGTGTGTTTAAATGGGATTGTTTTACCTTCAAGGATATGCTTTACATATTTGGAACTGTGCTGGCGACAGAATCGATTGCGACCCCCGGATTGTTCGATTAGGTTCGTTATATTCCGTCTGATCGATGACCAGGTTTTTGGGGCCGAATCATCATTTTCTTCCAACTCGGGATCGAAGCCAGAAATACTCTTGAGCAGTTTAAGTTCTTCACCGATGGCTTTTTTAAGAATCTTGCGTTCCTTACCCGGGTCTGGTCCTCCAGCATGCCGTCTTCGCTTACCTAACACCGATAAACGGTCTAACATTCCAGAGACCTGCTGTGTGAGATCGTTGTTACCTCTTAACTTAGCAGCATAAACGGTGTGAATGAACTGAGATAAGGCATCTCGGAGAGCGTTATCACGCCTTGGAGGGACATTATTGCACCCGTCCCATGCACATCTTGAGGCCCCCCGGTTATCAATCCTGATAGGTCGAATTTCTTGGGCAGGATCTCCGGCTCTGTTAAGGATGGCTTCGCATATAACCAGGGCCTTTGACTTTTTATCTTCGGGCAATAGAGCTTCAATCTCTTTTTCTAAGGCTTTAAAGAACTCCTCCCGGCTGAACCGAAAAATGATTTCTTCTTTTGTATCCTTTTTTTCTTGATCCAATTTCTGAGGCTCATCGAAAAGGGAAGAATATCCTCTACGCCTGCAAAAGGTAATTAGCTTTTGAACTGTTTCCAGTTGTAACCCAAGTGACAGCAATCTACTTTCGAGCTTTCGGAGTCGGTTTCTCTTAGTTTTTCTTGTTCTGCGCAATCTCCGAAGTTGTGCCCTGGGCTCTACCTTATCGCTTAACTGTCGAGGATCGTATAGAAGAGTTCCTGCAAATAATGGGTTATTCGTGCCATCATTGTTTTGCACTAAGGCAATGCCAATATTCTTGTAGCCAAAATCAATAGACAAGGTCAGTTTAGAAGACATTTGCTTTATTTTTCAAAAAAGGGATCTGAAAATAATATAGAAATATATTTTTTCAGAAATTGAGTCTAAATTCATCTCAACCCATAATCCCCATAACGGTTAAAGGTTATAAACAGAATGTCTCAATCCTGGCTTCATCCTATGAAATTAAGGAAATTAAGTCAATAAAAAATGCAAATTGAGAGGCATTGGAATGGTTCGCTATCATGGGCTTTTATGTGTCGGATAAGGGAGAGTAGATGGTAAGGCTACTTTATTTGAATCGATAATCTGCAATCTGCCTTAATGAAGAGAGATAGAGAGTAGGAGGTGAAAGAAATAGCGGCGTGAAAGTTGGTGAAAATGCCTCATTCCGGCATTTTTAAAGCTTTTTATACGATTTAAATGCCATTTTTAAGGGTTAAGTCCCGACCAAGAGTTGTCCCTGCAATTTTCACTTCCCTAATTTTTGGGAAAGGTGTATATTACAATCGAAAAGTGGCAATGGGGATATCCTTCAATCTAAACGAATAATTTATGCTTAAATTATCTTGATTCCGTATAATAATGTTCAAAACGATCTTTTCTGGAAAAAAGCCTTTTAAAACGGTTAGTCTAAAGCCAAAAATCGCCTTGAGTGCTTAATTTTTTAGAAAATGCGGAACCAGCATAAAAATTAATGTTAGAGATAATACTATGAAAATCAAAATTACAAAATCAGGCATTAGTTTTGGGAGTTTAGTCAAGGTGTTTTCAATTGGCTATTTCATCGGAATGGTCATTCTTCTGACCTTGATGCTCGCTGTCCTCGCTTTTCCGAAATGGCACCAGTCTATGCCCGGTTATCTGTGGTTATTTTTTCCCGTCCTGATTGCCATTCAATCGATTCTTACTGCTGTAATCGTTGCTGCTGGGGTTAAGCTCTATGGGAAAGTGAGTAAGTTCGAAGTCTCATCATATGAAGAGAAATTCTAACAAGCGGCTCCACCGGATCGCCGATAAATCCGGCTCCCGGTGAGCCTTTACGTTCGGTTCTATGATAATAGACGGCTTCGAGGAAAAACATGAGTCAAAATGATCAGAGTAGCGTATTAAGAGTAGGTAGTTGGCTTTTTTATATTTGCTGGCTTGCCTGTTTAGCAGTAATCGTTTGGATTTTTATCTGGAGGATTGGTTCTATAGAGTCGCCATATGGTTTTTTTCTTTTCCTTGTATTGCTATGTATGGTTATGTTTCCTTTTCTTAAATCATTTGCTGTTGGGAATATCTTTTCAGTGCAAATCCGTGAATTGGCCAGTTCTGTCGAGAAACTTAGAGATTCTGTTCAGAATATTCTCATTCAACAATCTCAAAATACCCAAAATCTCAATTTAACATTACTCAATGCGCCTGACGGAAGAAATGTTGAGATTCAAACAGGATTCAACAGCAAAAAATATTCAAATTTGGCTAACAGCCTTTTTCGGCAAGGCAGATATATGGAATCTCTTGATTACTATGAAAAAGCTTTCGAATCAGATTCCAACAATTGGGTAGCCGCAATGTTTCTTGGCTATATTTACCTTTCCCTAAACGATCTTGAGAAAGATCAAACGAAATGGGGTTTTAATAACAGACAAAGATTGTTGAGATCGGTTTTTTACTCTATGCATGCAACCCAGAAAGATCCAAATCATTACATGCAATTTATGAATTTGGGAATAGC
>CAYGYC010000274.1:0-6085 GCA_964353755.1 uncultured archaeon
CTCGATGGCCCTCAACATTTGATCGATGTCTATTTGAGGAAAGGTTACAACTGTCGCGCCCGTCCACAGGGGCCGGCAGAGCATTATCGTCAAGCCAAACATATGGTAGAAAGGCAACACCGAGAGCACGACTTCTTCACCGCGGACTATGCGGGTGAAGAAACTGGCTGTTTGAAAGATGTTGGATACGATGTTGCCATGGGTCAGCATCGCCGCCTTCGGAAGTCCCGTTGTTCCACCCGTATATTGTAAAAAAGCAAGATCCTCCGGGGTAATTGTCGGCAACCCTGTTCTTCCTGTATTCCGACCCAGGAAATCAGCCCAGGCTATAATGTCATCTTCTCCGGAAATATCAGGCCACGTCCCCGGAGGGGCAAGTTCGTCCTCATGGGTAACGATAATCTTCTCCAGAAAAGGGAGATCCCTAAATGCGGGAATCCTATCCATTAGTCTCTCAACGATGACCAGCACCTTAGGCCTCGCAGCAGAGAGGAGTCGATACAACTCGTATTCTGTGTACATGGGGTTAGCGGGAACAACCGTACCGCCAGCTAAAAGAGTCCCGAAGATGCCAATGGGTACCTGAGGGCAGTTGGGCAGGATGAAGGCAACACGGTCTCCCTTCTGTACCCCTATCCCTACCATTGCGTAGGCAAACCGATAGGATTGGTCCCTCAAGGAGGCAAAACTGATTTCCCTCCCTTGGTAGACGATGGCTGATCGCTCCGAATATTTGCCTGCAGAACCAAGTACTATTTCGGGAAGAGTAAGAGGAGGAATCTCCACATCAGTTGGAACATGAGGCGGGTAATGGTGCAACCAGATTTTTCTCACAACCCACCACTCTCCGGTTTCGCGCTTCCTGCTGTTTCTCTACGAGAAAGGCGCTTTCCACTGTATTCATACACGATCATGCCAAAGACTATGCAAGCCCCGCTCAACCCGGTGATGATGCCCGGCTTTATCAATAAGAGCGCGCCAGCGGCGACCAGGCCGCGCTTGAACCAGTTGAGACGGGACCAGAGAAAGCCTTCCAGGGCTACACCCAGACCTACAGTCCCGATCGCGGCTGCCAATCCCCCCAAAACCACCTTGTACAGAGGGCCGTATCCCAGCAGCGTCTGATCGTAAATAAAGTAAACGGGTATGATATAAGCGATGATTCCGAGATGCATAGCCCGCCATCCTGTGCTCATAGGGTTGGCGTTGGCAATACCTGCTGCAACAAACGCGGCAACCGCTACAGGGGGCGTGATGAAAGAGGAAATAGCGTAATAGAATACAAAAAAGTGTACCGCCATTTTATTGACTCCGAAATCCATGAGAGCTGGGGCGACAAGGGCTGCAACGATAATATACGAAGCGATGGCTGTCAACCCAAGGCCGAGGAAGTAGCAGGCGATGGCTGTCAAAAAGATCAGAAAAATCAGAGACCCGTGAGACCACTCGACCAAAAGTCCGCTGAACTGCAAACCTATTCCGCTAAAGCCAAGGCTCGAATCCAAAGTGGCAGCAATGGCGCAGGAGATGCCCGGCATCACCATCATTTTGGTGATTTGCATCATCACGTCCACTAATCGTTTTACATTGAAGCGATACTTCCGATTAATCATGCCGACAGCCAGCGCACAGAGTAATCCGTACAACGCGGATTGTTCCGGGCTGACCCTGGCTCCTACCATAAGGTAGAACAAGAGGACCACGGGTATGGCGTAATACCAGCCCTCTTTTATCGTGCGTGACACCGAGGGCAGTTTATCCCGGGGTTGCCCTAAGAAACCTCTCTTCGCGGCCTGAAGATCTACCTGCACGAAAATGGCCAGGTAATAGAGAATCGCGGGAATGATGGCTGCCACACATATGCTTGCGTACGAAAAGCCCGTTACGCCGGCCATTACGAACGCGACGAGACCCATGACGGGTGGCATAATCTGGCCCCCATTGGAGGAGACGGCCTCGACCCCTGCAGCATACTCCGCAGAATAGCCCACCCTTTTCATCAGAGGAATCGTAAAAGACCCGATGGTGGCGACATTGGCAACCGGCGAGCCAGACATGGTTCCCATCAGGGCACTCGCGACGACCGCTACCTTGGCAGGCCCCCCCCGAAAGTTACCCACGAGGCCGAAGGCTAAGTTATTCAAGAAATCACCGGCGCCGGAGGCTATAAGCACGGTCCCGAATGCAATGAACACCGTGATTAGAGTAGCAGCGAGCCCCACAATTTCACCCAGAATGCCAACCGCGTCCATTACGAGCGAGCCGGACAGCATCACGTAATTCCATCCCCGTCCGTGAAGGGGCCCCGGAAGATATTTCTGAAAGACAAGCAACAGAATGGCTGTCAGTGCGATGATAGGGAAAGCGATCCCTGTACTGCGGCGCCCGGCCTCAAAAAGGCTGATCAGAACTGCGACAAGGGCGATTACCCCATAGACTGGCCACTGCCCGTTGCCGTATAATTCAAGGAGATGGTTCCCGGCAAAAAAGAAATAGACACATGGGACAAACCCAAGGACCAGCAACAGCCAATCGTACCATGGGATGCGGGATTGCTGATGCCCGGTCTTAGCTGAATAAAAGAGGTACGTCGCAAGGATGAGCAGGCCCAGGGAACCAGCCCGGAAAGGCGTGCTGGTCAGGTAAAACCCAAAGAGGGGATAAATTCCTCCAATGAAGAAAAGGTGATAGAGCACAAAAACAATGCTCATCAAAACCTTGGGGTTCAAGACGGTAGCGGCAAGAGACGTTTCTTTTGGTTCGCTTGAAATAGGTCACCCCATTCAAAAACCGGCCAGCCGGAGCGCGCTTGCTTTATGTAGTTAATCCATTATATCCCGAGTAGGAATTGGTGAGGCATTCATCCCCAGGTGTGCTATTTCGGCCTGTCCCCCAATAGCTCTTGCTGCTTCATCTCCAGATCTTTGGTCCATACACCCCTGCTCTTGTAATATTTGATCGCAGCGTCGTGGTACGGCATGACAGGAGCGTTTTTGAGGGCGTTCTCAATAGTCCACTGCTTCATCACCGGATTAATTTGGACCAGTTTCTCATGATATTTGGGATTGAGAAGTTCATCCATCCATATCTCCAAGAACCTGCTTGAGAAGTCCTTCTTTGCCGTGAAGCCGTTTAACATGGAGACTGTCGGTAAATCCTGAAGTGGCTCTGTGTTATTCTTGTAGCATTTGGCAGGAATCGCTTCACGGAAGTGGCCAGAGACTGTTTGGAGCATGAGATCGCGCGCCTTTTCATCCCCTACGGGAATGAGCATACAGTCGTACTCCACTATGAGTTCCTCCATCAAGTGGAGCGGCGGCGGATGGGGGAAAAAATAGGCGTCCGCGGCCCGGTCTTTTATATACTGGATGCCGTTGGAGGCCGTATCGGCGTTCAAAATATTAACGTCTTTCGGATCTATGCCATACCCCTTGAGCATCGCCTCCGCCAGCCTTCGGATGTACTTTGCAGTAGTAAAACTGCATGCGAAGCGTTTACCCTTCAGGTCCGCGGGGCTCTTTATCCCGGAGCTTTTCCTGGCCAGTAAATGGTATATGGAAGGCTCCATGCAGAAAAGCATACGCATGTCCTTTGCTTGCTCCGGGGTTGCGGCAGGGTGTTTTCCCAGATATGCCTCGTGCATTGGATGGGACGATGAATAGGCAATATCCACCTCCCCCACAACCAGTCTTTTGATGTTCAGGTCCGAACCACCTCCGATAGGGGTGAAAGAGACGCCATAGTCCTTTCTCAACTTGCCGGAAAGATAAGAGAAAATCATCGTCTGATAGCCGCCGGGCGGACCTGTTGCAATGCGGACCGACGACGGCAATGTCTCCTGGGCATGACACAGTTGGGTGACGCCCGGTGTAAGATCTGTTGCCGCCAACAGAACCAATGTTAAAAGGACGGAAACCCAAATCAAAACCCCCTTGCCATGACTGTCTCCCCTTGAAGCCATGTTGCCCTCCTTTTAAAATTTTGATATGACACGAATTTAAACACCGCAAAAAGAGGATGTCAAGCTCTTTTATTCCAGTCCATTGAACCAGCACACGCTCCCTTTTTCATGGGGCAACTTTGCCTCAACGGACTCGTCGGGGACACTGGAAAAGCCTTGTAGCGGAACCTTCTAAGCATTAGCCTCCATGGCTCAACGAATTTGCTGGATGTCACTCTTGGCGACGTCGTCCACGCTCCATTCCGTTCTAAGAGAACCCGCTTTGCAAGGTTTTGGAAGTGTTCCCGGCGAGTCTGCTGAATGCAACTGTCAGGTTTATTCTCTTGATAGATGCCTTGTTGGGTTCATGGAACCTTCCCTTGATCACCTTGCTCATTCAGTTGCCTTAACCGGGACATACCGCAGTTCTGGCTTGCTCACCTTCCCTGCAGGGTTCCTTGGGAGGCAATCCATAAATTCCACAAACTTTGGAACCTTGTAGTCTGCGAGACGCTCCGCACAGAATTTTTTAACCTCTTCTTCCGTCGCAGTCTCACTGGCTTTCAACGCAATGCAGGCCTTTACGACTTCACCCATAACAGTATCGGGGACTCCCACGACTGCCACCTCTAACACCTTTGGGTTATCGCATATGACATTTTCTACTTCCAGGGAGTATATCTTTTCTCCGGCCCGGTTAATCATGTCTTTCTTACGGTCCAGTATGTAAATAAAACCTTCGCCATCGATTTTGCCGATATCACCTGTATGAACCCAGCCATCGACGATCGTTTCCCTCGTGGCCTCCGGCTTCTTCCAGTATCCTTTAAAGGATTTGGCACCCTTTAACACGATCTCACCAATGGTTCCCGTGGGCAGTTCATTACCTTCATTGTCTACTATCCTCGCCTCTACTGTAGGAAGGCATTGACCGACAGCTTTTATCTTGCGAAGGGCATCCTCAAAGGGTGTCGTCGTTACCATAGCGAAAGATTCCGTCAACCCATATCCCACACTGATTTGAATGTGCGGTAGCTTGCTGAAGATCCCCCTAACCATCTCTTCTGTGGCAGGAGAGCCACCGAATAGGACCGTCCTAAAAGAAGAAAAATCATATTGATCGAAATCGGGGTGATTGACCATAAGCCAGATAACGTTAACGACGCCCATATACTGGGTCACCTTTTCCTTGGCCATGATTTCCAAAAAGTCCTTGGTCTTAAATTGCTTCATATAGACGCATGCGATACCACTGAAGATTGGGGAAAGTATCAAACAGGCGAGGCCCGTGATATGAAAAAGGGGAACACAGCATATTATCTTATCTTCCGGTTCAAATTGAATAAAGTCACTCACCAGCATGGCCGTTAATACAAAGCCTCGCTGATGGAGTATGGCCCCCTTTGGTTTCCCTGTGGTGCCCGAAGTATACATGATCGCTGCATCATCGGATTCTGATAGGTTTGGCCCTGTAAATACATCTTCTTCATTTTCCTTTAACAATGAAAAAGGGAGGGTCCCCTCGGGCCCACACGATGAGTTTGCTCAATGAAGTGGTTCCGTCAGACAGGTTAATGGATGAAGTTTTGAAGCGAAGCCGGCAGATGGCGGCTCTCTCTCCGGCCGCCCTCAGGGCTGCGAAGTGCGCCCTCTTGGGAGGAGATGAAAAGGCATGCTTTGAAGCCGTCTGGGACAAAGAAGATTGGCAAGAGGGGATTGACGCTCTGCTCGTAAAAAGAACCCCGCGGTATGGATCTGACGGAAAAGGATGTGAGGGATGTGATCTCATTGGATGAGTTCAAACGGATCGAACTTCGAGTCGGGGAGATCCTTATAGCTGAGCCAGTCCCATGCACAGATTGACTCCTAAAACTCACTGTGGACCTGAGGGAAGAGCGTCGAACTATAGTGGCAGGTTTGGCTCAGAGTTACGTACTAGAAGAATTACATGGTATGAAGGTAGTGGTGGTAGCAAATCTGGCTCGTGCAAGGATCAGGGGGGTCGAATCTCAAGGAATGCTCTTGGGAGTTGGCTGTGAGGATATAAAGTCAGTGGCCCTCCTAACGGTCAACCGACCAGTGCCCAATGGAATGTTCAAGTAAGCCGCTGCGCGGCAGATAACTGCTTTTTTAAGCCTTCCTAAA
>CAYGYC010000275.1:0-6073 GCA_964353755.1 uncultured archaeon
GGCGCAGCATCGTGACCGCAGTCGGCAGTTCCCTTGGTCTAACGCTACGGCAAGAACTGCTTGATATGGGTCTTGATGTCGGCTCGGAAGTTGAAATCACGCTTGCAAACGGCAAGAAGAAAAGGATAATTATAACAAGTGGTAAAAATGAAAAGTAAACAAAGAAAAGATATAAAAAAAACCATAGAAATGTTATATATCGGCGGAATAATAGTCGGTGTAATATGTGTCGTTGGGTTGGTAGTTAAATCTTTAATGGAGTTGATCTAAAATGTCAAGTAAGGAATATAGTTTGAAGATGGGTAAGAAAGCGGACTGGTGCTTCATTTTTGGAGCGTTCCTAGTATTCATAGGTGTAGTTGGAAGCAGCTCCACGTTAACCATGCTGGGAATATTTTTCTTATTGCTTAACTCAAAGGTCATAGAGACGGTTTAAATGATTGAGCAAAAAGTATATAAGAAAAATCCAGCATGGAAGTCATGCCCCGTATGTAGCAAATACATACCGTATGGCTGGACGCGCCATGTAAAATGTGGCTGGAATATAACAGAAAAGCCAAAAAGACCCATGTTCAAAACCGCGCTGGAGCTTAAGGTTGATGACATACGCAAGGAGTGCGAAACATTGGGATACCGCATTGACACTTACAGGGACATGATTATTGTCTTGGCAAAAAAGATAGTAAGGGTTGCTGATGAAGTGAGAGCAGAAGAAAACAAGGTCGATGATAAAAATGCCTAGACACACGTCTTTCACATCTTATATGCGTTATTGCAGCAAGTGTGATGAGCTATTCAGGACTAAAACCAAGGGCAGGACAAGAAGAGTATGCCCCAAGTGCAGGATCAAGTCAGGCAGAAAAAAGCACCCCATCATAATAAAAAAAGCCGGTTGCGTCCTTGCTTATTATGGGTGATGAAAGATGAAAACCCGAAAGCCTGAACTGAAGAATCCTAAGAAAAAAATTTATAGGCGTTGGTGCGTGGTTGGTGAGCATTCTTTCAAAACAGAAGGTTATACACACCAACATCGTATTTGCCCCAAGCATAGGAAAAAAGGCAGTGGAAGAAAAAAAGAATGAGTTCACGTTTCAGTTTCCTGCATCTCATACGATTTTGGTTTATACGTCTTGATAACTTCCTTTCCAATCTTCTCACGGATTCCAACTTTCGTTGTCATCTTGTTCGCCAATATGCCTAAAAACGGGTTAGCTTCCCTTATATTTCGCCATATCTCAAAGTATTTGTCATGGAAACTAACAGTCCCATAGCATTCGTTCTCATACTGGTCAAAGCCTGTTTTTACCAACTCAAAGGGCAAATTCAGCATAATTTCCAGGGTATTTTGCATGAACTCGCTTGTCACCCTGCTAAGATCAACTTTCTTAGCCAACTTATTCAATAGGTTCCTGTCATTCTTGAGCCTGCAAAGTTCGTCATATAATGTGTTTTTTATGTCGGCTTCAAAATATATCAAATCCGCCCTAAAAAGGTCCCTTTTAACCTGTGGCAAATCCCTAAGAATTATCTTCAAGTTCCAGTATGTCATTGGACAACAACGCCGTCAATTACTGTCATATGGTTGGCTGCGAATTTTTCCTTAAGTTCCTTTTTGACAGCCTCGACCTTCTTTTCAAGGTCCTTCAGTTCGTTTTCGTTATAAACGAAAGCCTCGCCGACATCATGATAATATTTATAGACGACATTCTTCTTGCCGATTGCAGCCACGGCATACCTTACAACCCTTTTAATCCCCAGAGCCGTATTGACTTCCGCGACTTCAACCGAAATAAAAACATCGTCCACAGCAAATTCCCCAAAATCTTCCAGCTTCGCCAACTGTATAGTTGTCATTTTTTCATCACCTCATGGACTACCTCAGCCATGCTGACAAACCTCTGCTTCTTGATTTCCATTTCATGCTGTATTTTCATAAGTTTCATGTAATCCTCATTCTGGACATGGACTGTAGGCATGATATTATGATGTTTTATTTAGCTTATAAAGGTCAAATGACATGATAATATCATGCCTGACATATTCGACAAGCTCGCAAAGCAATTGGGGAAGAAAGAATCGTCCTCAAGGCTGACGACAGTTTCAAAGACTGAATGGGAGCATAAGCATGAGATAATGAGTTCTGATGACTTGAAGGATGTTTCAGCCATGGATTTTTCAAGCTTCTTGAACAAGGAATTAGCCTTGGCGAATATTACAGATGATTTTTACCTTCAAATCAAGATTGAGCAAGTCGGTTTGACGTTGGTCCCGATGTTTCAGATGGCAAAGCGTGTTTCAGACAAGAATATAAGAGCAAGCATCGAAGACCTATTCGCAAGCTTTTTCATGAGGTTCATGGCAGAGCTTAAGATGACAAGGAGCAAGGACGCACTTGAAAGAAGATTGCAGGCAAAGGAATTCATACAAAAAGAGGAAAAGAAGGGCTTCATGCTCCAGAAAAGGAAGCAGGACAAGCAGCCAAATATAGAAGAGGTTGAGATGTATGACTAACGAACTCACTATACCAACCCCAAAAGACACAACCAAGAAAGACACATACAAAGGAATGAATAAGGGCAATATTCTAAGAATAAGCCTGGTTGCAAGTGCAATTCTTCTGACAGTTGGATTTTTATATATGTTTTATTCCGGCGCAGCCAATGCGGCTGACATGACAATAGTCCTGCTGGTTATGGGTGCATTGGGATTCCTACCCATAGGCTTGATACTTGGCGCAATGTTTTTTGACATATCCATGAGAGTCAAGGTCATGAGAGCCTTGACAAAAAAGAACTTGGGAATTATCAACATAGTCAGCGAGAACCAGATATTCAAGACGATAAGGAATTTTGACGACAGCACGATTGAATTGAACAAGAACCTCTATTTTTTAAAAAAGGGAAGGATTTACAACGACAAGGATGAGGTAATTTCCGAGCTGAAGGATGAATATATAAAGTTTATTGGCGGCATACCCACAATATTCTTTGACCTGAAGAACCTTTTGCCAATGAAGCTGTATGAAGACAAGATAGAAGTAACGCCCGAAGAACTGTCAGCCCCAATAAAGGCATGGGTAATCACCAAGGAAGCCGAGCTTTTGAAGTGGAAGCGTGCAACCCAAATCTCGATAATCGTCCTGCTTATGGTCATGGCAGTTTCAATCTACTATTCCTTCGATACGAATAGCATATTAAAAGACAAGGTGCTTCCAATCATAAACCAGATCAGCAATTCTCCTAATGTTGTTTCTCAGCCGCCCCAATATATCCAGCCAGCTCCAACGCCGGTGGGTTGATGTGGTTTGAATGGATGAAAAAACCTATGCACAGCGCATACCGACTGAGGAACTAAACAAAAAAAAGGTTCTCGAATTATTGGAAGCCATAACAGTATTATACCAAAAAACCCTGACAGGAGTCCAGGTTGCGTTCTATGAGAACAAGCTTGACAATGAACTGATAAGCAACCTTTATAACTATGTCAGCTTTGTCATCAGCTTATACAAGGTGGTCCGCCCCAAAATCCAGCTCATAAGCGGCAAGAAGTTCAATAAATTAATGACGATTGACAAATATATTGCGCTGATAAGCGTCATGGACAAGAACGTCAACCTTGACACAGTTTTCATAATATTCCAGGTATTCAACGAACTTGAAAACCTTTTAAGGGATTTATGTGAAGAGCTTGGATATACGAAAGACGTGCCTGCCGATTACCTGAAGTAGTGTGTATATACACATAAAAACGGCTTATTTTGATAGAATAATCTTGTTTTCAGAACGTCCTGCCAGTTGCAAATCCAATTACAACCAGGATTATTATAACAGTGAACAGCAATGGTAACAGATTGACTATTGTTCTTCCGGCAGAGTTTTCAATATAACCAATAGAATATGTGTAGTTCGCGTAGATTGTGTAATTGCCTGCTGTATTGGCTTGTAAATAATATGGTGTTCCAAGGTTAAACTTTCCATCCCTATAATCAGCGTTAGAAACAGAATAATTGCCATTCTTTGTCAGGGCAATGGAAGTTGAAGTTCCACCGCTGGTATTGACAAGCCTTAGTGTTTCAGTCCCGGATTGAATATGTGTCTGATCGGCAGACATGGTTAATGGCGTTGAAGTCAGTGTCCCAAGGTCGTCATTGGTTGTGGAATAAAGGGTTGTTGCCTGTTCTGACACTGTGGTTATTGTAACAAGAACTACAGACACACCTATGACTAGCATAACCAAAAGGCTAATAAAAGGTGCTATGTTTTGCTGCACATTCATCGCCCTCTAACCATTCTACTTTCCATACATTCCAACCACGATCAGAACTACTGCAACCACTAACAATAGGGGAACTATTGCTAATACTGTTGCGGCTGTTCCGGTCACGTTGCTGTCGTCTATTACATCGGTAACGGTTGGGATAACAACGCTTACTGCGATTATTATCACTACCATCAGTCCGATGAAGGCGCCAGTTAGGTTGGAAACACCTTTCTTTTTTCCGAACATAGAATATACTTGTTTTTGCCTACCTATAAACGATAACCTGTCATGACTGCATACGTGTGACAATAGCCAAAGAATTGGAATAAATGATGTAAATGCTGGTCAGCAGGAAGAATATCGCCAGAATTGTAATCGGATTCGGGCTGTAAATATCCTTTGCATAAACGCTGACACCAGTTTCATTGACATAGGTGAAGTTGTCTATCGTGGTTTCAGTCCTCACTATCCCGGTGTCAACATTGAAGTCATGGACAAACAACATCAGCGCTGTCGTCATCATGAGCAGTCCCGCAACAATCCCGAATATCTTGGACTTTGTCTTGATGTTGATTCCCAACAGCCCGACGATCACAAGCATCATTGTCATGAATATCTTCAGGGTCAGACCCTTGCCGATTTCAACTGCAATTGTCAGTATTCCATAGATTTCTCTAACCCAACTTGCGACTGCGGATATGATGAAGCTGTCCGATACTGACATCTGAATTTCTTTAGCTATTGAATTTAAGTCAATGAAGTTCAACGCATCGGACACATACAAGAAATAATTATGGGCAACATAATCTATTGTTTCTAATATGCTGTCAAAGACACTCATGAAGCTGGAAACCACTAATTGAATTTCGCGGAACATCCCCACAATAGAATTCATTATCATGCTGTCTGAAACGCTTCGGCTTATTTCTTGGTATAAATGCGCCAATGATGTCAAAGATAATAAATCAGATATTGACCTTTCGATTTCAGTGAACATTGAATTTACATCGCTTAAATTTAATATACTGAGAACATTGAGTATCAAGGCAGTGTAGAATTCGGTTATCGCAATTGTTATGCCGTCAACAATCCGCATGAAACTCGATATGGATAATTCTATTTCCCTGAATATGTTGGATAGGGAAGTCAGATTTAAGCTGTCTGAGACAGTTGTTTGGATGTCCCTAAAAATATTCGTGAGCGATGTCAACGACAGCTTGTCTGATACATAAATTTGCATTTCATTGAATATTTTTGATAGCGAGCTTAATGAAAGATTGTCTGATACACTTCTGCTTATTTCTTTCCAGATGCCCGATAATGATGTCAATGACAGGCTGTCGGATATTGCATTGGCGAGTTCCCTAAGGATTCTTGATGTTTCTGATACAATGATGTTGTCGGAAATGGCTATGTAAACGCTTCTTAGGAACTCTGCGGTGCTTGAAACTATGTAGCTATCCGATACCGAGCGCTGAAGTTCCCTGAATATTGAATTGACATCAAAGTAATTAAGCGCGTCAGAAACGTTGAATATGAGATTCTGGACGAATTCCTGTATGCTTATTATTGCATTTCCAAATAATTGAATCGCATCCGAAACCAGCAATTGAAGTTCTTTGTGCAGTCCTGACAATGAAGTCAGTGCCAGATTGTCTGACACGAAACCAGTAAGGCTTCTCAAAGCCTTTGTCAATGATGTCAATGACAACGAATCCGATACAGACTTAATCACGCTTCTAAGTATCTTGGATGTTTCAGATATGACATAGCTGTCAGAAACAGACCTGCTGATTTCTTTGTAAATCCTTGA
>CAYGYC010000276.1:0-6062 GCA_964353755.1 uncultured archaeon
AATACTGCCTGTATGAGACCCTACTACCCGCTTGGTTTCTTCCATTACGCCCCCTTTTAATATGATCACCGGCTTTTTTGAAGCGGCTTCCTGAAGTGCTTTTGCGAACTTTAGCCCGTCCGAGATCCCTTCAATATGCATTGCAATGACTGATGTCTTAGAATCGTTTTTCAAATATTCCAAAACATCAATATGATCCAAATCGATTTTATTTCCCAAGTCGATTACTTTATTGATCCCAATGTGCTCGGTCAAGTTAATATATTGAAGGAGGGCGCCTGCCAAAATCCCGGTTTGACAGGAGATCGAAACCGAGCCGGGCTTTAAGAGTCGCATATCCACAAAGGAGATTAATAACGGTGCATAGGTGTCGTAGATTCCCATGGTGTTCGGTCCAAGGGCGCGAATATTGTACTTCAGCAATAAATTTTTCAATTGTTCTTGCAGTTTAGCACCCTCAGGGCCCGTCTCTTGAAATCCCTCCGAAACTATCACTGCATATTTGATACCTTTAGCACCGCATTCCTCGATTGTATGAAGCATATGGTCGGGTGAAACAATAATTACGGCTAAATGAATCGGATCTGGCACTTCCTTAACAGAGGGATAAACCCTGAGATTGAGTACTTCCTTAATATTCGGATTAATAGGATAGACCGTCTTCTTTTGGTTTAATAGATTTTTCACGAGAGCATAACCCAATTTAGTGGGATTATTGGAAGCGCCGATGATGGCTATGTTTTGGGCGGCAAATAGTTCCTCAAAAGGAGACACGTGCTTTAGCATCATCTTCACTCTTGAAATTTGATTTTAATAAAAATTTAATTTTGAAGGGATTAAAGGATGGTCAATTTCTAAATAGTTTTAAAAGAAAAATTATTTGGAGCGCCATAAGGAAATATTAATATCCTTAAAAAGGCAATCTTCGCGTTCGAGTTGACCCAGGTAGGTCCAGTCGCCTTCATCGACCTTTTCTCGATTGCCATATTTCGTTGCCATGTCAGCTAATCGCTTGAAGCGATTGTAATGCTCTGCCACTCTATTCTCAGCATAATCGCGGGCACTCCAGGTGGAGATTAGAAATTGCCAATCTGAGGATTCGATCAAGAGTAGTTCCCGTCCGAGCTGTGCTAAAATATTTTTCAGATTTTGATCTGGAGTGTCAGCGTATTTATTTGCGAGTTTTATCATAATTTCTTCGCATTCATAGATTTTCTCCCATGTCCAGACCGTCCATTCGTTTAGCCATATGTAATGTCCGCTGCCTTCTCCCCAGGAGCCTTCAGGTATTCGAACCACAGTAGAAGGAGGAAAATTTTGCAGGTACCCGCCACAGGTGGTTAATTCGAGTTCGGGATCCATCTCAATCCACTTTAAGACCCGATAGAGGAATTGATTCCCTTCAAAGAACCAATGACCGAACAATTCGGTATCATAGGGGGCTACAATAATTCCAGGGGTTCCAGTCTTCTTGAAATGTTCCTGAAGCAAACTCTTTGTTAAATCCTTATAGTGTGTAGCATTTTCGTCTAACCGCGCTGATACTTTATCAGGTTCATACTCCCATTTATCCCCAAGAGACGATTTGGTGCTGGTTATTCGCCAATAGCGAAGCCCTCCCGGATAGTGCTTCTTATGAAATTCCAAATACCAGCCATCACCGGGATACCCATGTTCGGCACTCCACAGTTGGATCGAAGTGCGGGGATCCCGCGTAAAGATGGCTACGGGTTCCCGTTCGGGAACGGAACTGACATAGTAGATGTTATACGGTGATTTTTCCTTTTGAAGCGGTTCGGGCTTGTACTGCGCTTTGAACGTTTCCCACAGCATTTGAAGGGCTTTAAACCGCGCTGCATATACCCCGACGGCCTCACCGCCCAGCAAAAGATGGGTATCAATGATGAAATACTTCACCCCATTTTCACTTATAAATGCCTCAACACCTTTCCTCTCATAGGGTTTTTGATCGGGACCTACGGGCGGTTTCCATTTATACCCAGGGCGATAGCCACATTCAGGGAGCCACATGCCCATTGGCTTGCGCCCATAATGCCGTTCATAAACCTGCACGCCGGTCGCCACCTGAGCTTGGATACTGTTATCCGTTTTTATCAATGGTAAGTACCCGTGGGTGGCAGCACAGGTAATAATTTCAATAAATCCGTTATCTTGAAGCGTTTTAAATCCTAATACAAGATCTTTTTTATACGTTTCAATGAAACTCTTCTCAATTCCGGTATAATACGCTTCCCACATATGCGATAGTTTTATCAGATGCGGCCGATTCCATTGGTTGAAGGTTTCGCGATCCTTTAGGGCTGCCTCTTTTTTTATTTGCAGATACCCCAGAAAGGCGTTAATGAAGGCCGGATCGCGCAGCTGTTCGGTAAGAACTGGGGTTACATTAATCGTTAAATGGGGATGAAAACCTTCGTCTATTAACTGGTTTATCGCATTCAAGAGCGGGATATAGCTCTCTGCTGCACATTCATTCAACCAGTCCATTCCGTGGGGCCACATCCCATGATTAATCACGTACGGCAAATGAGTATGTAGCACCAACGCGAATCGTCCTATTACTTGCACCATTACTTGCACCTTAAAAATTATAGGATCAAATTTTTTTCTATAATGTAATCAGATTAGCAAATTTCACATTATTAATTTTACTCACCGCCCTTTGGGGACACCATACTGAATGCTATTTTAATTTTAAAAAGTTAATTATCAAAAAATCAAAAAATATAAATTATTTCGTTTCAATGTACAATTCATGGGAATTTCTACCCTAGAGCCGAAAGAATTTTGGGAAGATAAGGAATGGACAATTGAGCATTACACTGAACTACAAAAACAATACCAAGAAAAATGGGTGGCAATAGTTAATAAAAAGGTTGTGGCCCATGGAGAAAACCTGGGTGAAGTAGAGAAACGTGCCATAGAATTAACAGGGAAAAAATATATCACTTATATATTTATAGAAAGTGGAGCGGTTATTTATTAAAATTAACCTTAAAATCGTGAATCAATACGATACTGAATTGATTAAGAGAATTCCAGATTATGGTGGATTATTAAGGATATTATGTGATGCAAGATTTAAAACTCCACAGGGATGGACCGAAGCAAGATATACAATAATGGACACAGGTGCCCATACCAGTCTTTTACCATTAAGCTTGTGGAAAAAACTTGAAACGAATATTCTCGCAGATTACTTTGTTCGAGGACTTGTGCCAAACAAAGAATGTAAAATGGATGTAAAAGTGGGCTGGATTACCGGCGTCATCATGGATAACGAAGGAAATGCTACATCTGAGATAAAATTTAGAGCCTTCCTAGCCTTAGTTGATAATATTCCTCTCATAATTGGGTTTAAAGATTTGCTAGAAAAATATCATCTTGAAATCGATGTGAGAGCCAATATAGCATTTATCGAAACGAAATAAAAACATCCTATTACTTTAATTGAATTAGAAAATTCAAAATATGGAAAATTATTAGAATTAAGTGTTCATGAAGAGTTATTGGGGGAGAGATTATTAGGAAAGAAGGAGTTTTGGGAAAGATTTACTTTTTAAAAAGGTTTTTCTACCTTATGTGATTTAAAAATTATTTTATTTCTATTCTTGGTAATTTAATAAAAGTATTTACTCACTGGCATCCGGATATTGCTGACGAACTTCATAAAGATATTGAGAATCATGCCAAAGTCTAAGGAGTTCTTGAATTACTTCATTTTGCGGGATTTCAATTATCTCTGGTTCTAACTTGATTTGCGGCGGATTCAGATGATCTTTAATCGGAATGCCATCAATACTCTTCGCACGCACGGGATTGTGACCGACAAAGCGTTGAAGTACAAGTTTATATGGCATTGTAGGTAACATATATTTACGCACTAGGATTTCTAATAAATTACCATGAAATAAAAGCGTACGGGAATCTTTCGGCAGTACATCTTTCTGGATTTCTTCTCTAAGTATTTTTTCGAATTCTGGAAGATGTAAATCCACGAATTCATCTAGTACGTCCCCATCAGAAAAGCCCCATTTATTTAAGAGACTTTCCGTCAAAAGAATTATTTTATCGAAAAATATCATAACGATCCAATCATAAATTTAATTTCAATTCTCATTCTGTCCTTATAGTGGAGTGTCTTATCTCTAAATTATAGGAATTTTTAGGTTGAGATCAAATTCACTTCTATTATTACTTATTATTCTTTTAGGATGGATTGCTCATAAATCCCTCTATTTTACCTTCCCTTTTAGTTAATATGAATAAGTGAAAATATTATAAAACTATAAAAACGCCCTTTTATTCACTTTTTGCAGAAACTGGTATATAATCGACTTTTTAATTGAAAGAAATTAACGATGAAATTATTTAGTAGAACAATTTTAATAAATATCAATATAATTTGGATTAAAAAGATTAAGTGATGGAATGGAGAAATTAAATAATTATCTGAGATTTCGCCATAACCAGATGGGAGATATTGATCCGAAAAAAACTGCGCTCTTGATAATAGATATGCAGAAGTATCAAGTGGAAAAGGAGTGGGCGATTTATAAAACTTTGGACCAGATTAGTCCAGGCTTGATGGATTATTTTGTGGAGCAAGTAGAAAAAAAAGTTGTGCCAAATTTGCAAAAATTGATTGAGTTTTGTCATGAGGCTAAAATTCCAGTGATCTATACAAAATTTTCGGGATTTATGCTGGATGGGAGTGATTTACCAAAACCCCTTCAAAAACAAAATAAGCTTGCCAAGGAATTTTTGGGAGATATTCCCTATCCGCATATATCACACCCGAGTTCCGAAATCATTACTGTATTAAAGCCTGCAAAAGAGGATTGGGTTCTTCAGAAAAATACGAGTGGTACTTTCATATCGACGAGACTAGATAGTTTTTTACAAAATATGGGCGTAGAAACCGTTTTAGTCAGCGGCGTAGTAACCCATTTTTGCGTAGAATCAACGGCGCGAGAGGCAGGCGATTATGGATTTCAAGTCATAGTAATAGAGGATTGTTGTGCAGGTTGGACCCCTGAACTTCATGAGATGGCTTTGAAAACAATCGAATTACTCTATGGATTTGTACTTCCTTGTGAGACAATCATCAAGAAGATATCTAAGAAATTAAAGAAGGAAAAAAGTGTTCCAATTACCGCGTAAGAGTTTGAGCCATCTATGTTTGAAAAAGTTCAGGCGTGGGATGAGTATTGGGTTTGTCGAATTAATAATTATAGGTTTGGTAAAGTATTACATAATATTTTTATTTACTTTACTCATATAGGGTCAGTCCTTCCATGGATAGCGGTTTGTTTAATATTATTTTTGGCAAATCAGGATATACTCGCAGCAATCCTTGGGTCTGGATTAATTGAGTTTGGTGGTATTCAATTTATATTAAAACTGTTTATTCGACGAAAAAGACCTTATAAAAATGAGAAAATCAAGGATAAAATCGTATTACGCGATTTCTTACTGAGAAATGGTGGACCTTCACTACCTTCAGGACATGTAGCTGCTATCACGCTCGTGAGTTTGATTTTTACTTACTTTTTTAATAATTATTACTTATTAATTTTTACTGTTGCTGGAATACTCTTTGTCGGCTATACTCGCTTATATGTGGGTGCTCATTATCCTACCGATGTGATTACCGGTGCCATTTTTGGGATTGTATTGCTATATCCCGTCATTCTTTCCATTCCGGCAACGCTTTGGGTACTCGACCAACTATATCAAATCTTTTTTCTATAGCTGGATCATAATTGCGTGCCACATTCCTTACAAAATTTCGAATCACCTGTAATGAACATTTTGCACTTCGGACAGACAATAATGTCTCCGGATAAATATCTGCCGAGCTGAAAGAATCTCACTCCTTTTATTTTGGGAATCCTGGAAGAGTCTGTGGGAAAATAAGTTTTAATCAACTTACTATACTGCTCATTCGTCACCTTAAAACCCAAAATGAAACCTGGAGCAAAGCCTGAAATCGCACCTATAATACATAGAATTAATGTAATGGTGGTAAAAGTGGAATA
>CAYGYC010000277.1:0-6058 GCA_964353755.1 uncultured archaeon
TCGTGCTAGAAGAACGGTATCGGGCTCATCATCCACAACCAAAATCTTAGTTTCCTTTGCCATAATTACACCAATGGGGTAAGTGTTAAAGTAACATAACCTTTTGAAGTATCATTACGGACTAGTTGAAATTCACTTTCCGGTTTAACACCATAGATTGCCAACGCTTTATGTAATAACCGGATTTTCCAATGAGTATCCGCCATATTCCCTACTTTTTTAATTATTTCTTGTCCTTCGCTAATAGAAGATACTGTAATATCCTCTTCACTTCCTTTTACATGAGTCATATGATCTGACAGCGCCCTTAGTAATTCTTTTTCCTCGTACATATTGATCAATTTATTAATACAAATATGATAAAAAATTGGATTAAATTTCATTTTTTTCAACGAATTTACCCTATTCCAGATTTTATTAAAAGTAGATTTAATAGTAGTATCAAATACTTGGCGGATGGAACTATTATCAGTTCCATTATCCTCAATTGCGCTATCAAAAATTGTCATTTGTCTATTAATTTGATTATTATCGACAAAGTTCTTTAGAATTAGACAGAAATTGTCAGGAGAATAGCCCTCAGGCAGAATTCCGATTACACCGCGTCCCAAATTTAAATGGTTGATATACATAGGTATAAGAAAATTGAGTAATCCTTCTCCAACCCCTGGTGCGATTTCTATTAAATTAAAACTTCCTTTTCTTAATCCTCCTCCTAAAAAATTATCCAAATCGGGAATTCCTGTCGAAATAAAATTCTTATGGGGATCAGGAAGAGGGTCCGGTTTGAGTAGAATAGAAGGAAATTGAAATTGATAGCTGGGAAATGATTTAAATCGCCCAGATTCTAAAGTATATGCGTAATAAGGTTGTTTTATTCTAATAGACCTTAACTTTGCTAATTCAATGACTCGAACCCGTCTATTTTCAACCCGTTCATCGCGATTTATAAGAAGTCCATCGACCATAAAATCTAAAAAGGATACCTCGGGATTTTCTGCCACAAGAATTAATTTCACATTTGTTTTTCTGACTAATTCTGTAATTAAATTTGAAAATTTTTCTTCTTGAACGGTTTCTGGGTATCTATATCCAAGAATGGCATCCCAGCTATCAATTACCAGAGTTGGCTCATCCATCTGCTGGAAATATTCAAAAAGAATTTCAATAAAGTTTGAAACATTATCGAAATGGATGTCCTGAAACTTTTTCTTTTTATCGCTTTTTAGAGAAGGAAAATAAGTTTGCGTTGCATCATAAATATTTGAGGGAGGAAGGAATTCTTTAACCCACGGAAATTGTTCATAAAGAAATTCAGGAGAAACGCGAGTTGAGATATATATTGGATTTTTTGCTATTTTAAGAATTTCAAGGGCTAAAGTGGTCTTTCCCGTTCCAGCATTGCCCTTTATCAATAGAACAAATCCAAACTTTTTATGAATTGCGTCTATAATTTCCAAGGGGATGGCAGTTAAAGGTTCCATACAGCATCTCACATTCGATTTAATCTATACAATTTTATAACGGGTATTTTTAACCATTATCATTTTTAAGTCGAAAATTAATCTTTAAAAAACCTTGCAAGTATGAAAAAAATCCTTTTGAAAATTAGTAATTCGTCCCTAAAAAAATATTTTCGATTAATGCCACTTTGAATGATCTTCAATTTTAGGTTGTTTTCCTCTCAAAATTTTATGGATTAAAGAAAGTAATTCTTCTCCCGAGAATGGTTTGGTAATATAGTAATCAGCTCCCATTTGGAATCCCTTTTGCCGATCGATATCAAATATTTTTACAGTGAATATTAATACTACTATGTCTCTAAGTTTTGTATTAGATTTTATTTCCTTACAGACCTCAAAACCATCTTTCTTTGGAAGTATAATATCCAATAAAACTAAATCTGGAAACTCAACATTAATTTTTTGCAAGGCCTCCTCTCCATCATATGCCGTAATCGTCCTATATCCCTCTTTTTCAAGTAACCGCTTTGCTAAAAGGACAATATCAGGCTCATCATCCACTATTAGAATTTTAAAATTGTTCATCATTAAGGCATTTTTTTATTGATTCTTAAAACTTTAGGCAAATTTACTGGGATTTGACTAAAAAGTAACAAGTAATAATGTCCATAGCAATATTTTAATGTAACATTGTTACATATTTTTATTAAATTAATAATCTAATGGAATAATAAAATGAGTGAAATGAAAATTCTTGGAACGACCATTGAGGAATTTATCATTAGATGGAATAAGGTTACGTTCCAATTAGGGGGTTTAAATGAAAAATTCGCGGAAAAACTTTCGCGCCTTTATATAAGGGAATTAAATAGGTCATTAAAACAATTGAACATCAACTTAGAAAGATTTTTCATTAATTTAGGTAGAAATGGAAGTATTTCTACAATGAAAGTAGAAGAAGCTTCAACGTTTTCGAAAATAAAAGAGTTCTATCAGCATAATATTTGGGGAACTAGCATTCCTTATACGTTACCTATTGCTTTAGATATGGAACCGAACCTTAAAGGGAAAAAAGTGCTTGACGTTGGATGTGGGTTTGGGAGATTGAGTATCTTATGTGCATTAAAGGGGGCTAGCCAGGTTGTAGCAATAGATCTCTCCAAGCCATTAATTCAATCTTTAAATCGCGTAATTAATATTTTAAAATTTACAAATATGAAGTCTTATATCATGGATGCAGAGAAAATTGATTTAGAGCCAAATCAATTTGATATTATATATCTTTGTGAAGTCATCGAACATCTTCCAAATCCTGCAAAGGTGCTACACTCAATTCATTCCCTTCTAAAACCCGATGGCAATCTAATCCTTAGTACTCCTAATGGCTTGAACTTAGTTGGATTCAAACGGGCATTCCTAAAAATTTTCCATTATGATTGGGTTTCACCTTATGGGGCGGGACAACCTGAATTGCATATGTTTACTCCAATGCGGATTCGTGCGCTGCTCTATAATAATGGCTTTGAGATCAAAACATTTAGAGGAGCCGAATTTATAGATAATATTGCCATCCTCTATCCTAGTAAAATTACAATTGGAATGTTACAGTTTCTTCCTCTTTTATTTTCTCCACTTCAAACGATTAAAAATGGGTTTGTCAGGCTTGGAAAAACGCGTATCTTTAAAAATTTTGGGTTGGAAATGTTTATAAAAGCCACTCCATTAAAAAAATAATCCTAGTGATATTATGAATTATGAAAAGAATTCGGTTAAAAATAAGAAAGAATAAAACACATTAGAGAGTAATTATGATTCAGATTATAGTGAGGACTAATATATGCAACAACCATATTTAATAAACTTTTTTATTTATTTTTCGATTGCCATTTGTGTAATTTCCACCCTCATATCAGCGTATATCGTTTATAATAGGGATTCAAAAAGTCGCGAACATCAATTTCTCGCTATTTTTTTTGTAGGACTTGGTGGATTAGTAGCTTTTTATTTATTTTTACAGAATCCTATTTTAAAGGAGTTCAGCTATATCTTTCAAGTTTTAAGCATAAGTACTATAGTAATTGGAATCTTTCTTTTTTACTACACCATTGCTCATGAAGGAATTCTTTCGAGGGGGGTATTCATTTTCTGTTTTATCAGTCTTTTTATAGCTCCTGCGCTTTGTTTAATATTTCACCCTTATCATTTCATTGAGGAATGGTATGGCTTTGAGCTACTCATAGATCCGTGGTTTATGATACTAATAAATATTATTTACTTATCATTTGGCTTTTATCCTGTTATAGGATTATTATGGATGGGTATCAAAACAGACAATCCCGTTCTGAAACGAAAATTAAAATACTATTTTGTAGGATTAATGATTATCAGTGGTTTTTCCATAATATTTTTCGTGATTATTCCAGTTCTTTTCAATATTCATTACTTAAAACCAATTGGGTATTTTGCCATTACCATAGGTGTTATAATTATGGCTCTTTCTTTTAAAGGAAATAAAGTGGGGAAAGGTGTAAAAAATTGAAGATCGTGTGGTTTGTTCCGGAATGGGGTAGATTTTCGAGTGGTATAATTAATCATAGTCAAATCTTTATCAATTATTTTCAACACCATCCTGATGTCCAAGAAATAACAGTGGTCAGATATCCTCTCCCGGAACATGGAACTATGCCACCATTTTATCAAGAATTTCAAGGGATTAAATATTATACTCCAAGAATTTCTATGGAATATCAGGATGCATTTAGTAATCTTCTTCAAGAAGATCTGAAATTTTCAGAGCGTTTGAAGATCCGGTTATTTAAAGCAATTCTTAAATTAAAGCGAATCAAAAGATTAGATACAGAAAAAATTAAAAAGTGGGGAAAAATCGAATATGGTCTTGCTGGATTTGCCTCGGCACAATTACCTTTTCCAAACCCCTTTCAAAAACAAATAGGACATTGTATTGCAAAATTACACCCCGACATTATTCAGTCCCATTTAGAACTCTTTTCTGTAGCAGCTAGCTTAGCAAAAGATTCCGCGAAAGCCCATATGTCTTATCAAGTATTAATATCAGAAGAAACAGCATCGTTGCCACCCCGAACAATTCCCAAAGTTTTCTGGAACCGTTTGGATGATGCACGGCAATGGCTTATCGATAATAACGCGGTAGATACATACGTTGCCGTATCAGACCATGCTAAAAGAAATTTACTAACAGCTGGTATAAAATCTGAACAGATTAGAGTAATCCAATCACCTATTGTACTTGAACATCTTAAGCCCATCAACAAATTAGAGGCCCGAACCAAACTTGGGATTCCACAGGATAAACGAGTTATTCTTTCTGTTGGACGAGTGATAGAACGAAAAAGATTTATAGATATAATCCGAATCTTAAAGAACCTTCCCGACAATGTCCTTTTCTATTTCAAAAGAAGTCTTTGTACTTCGGATGATTTCTTTCCCTCCGCGTTGAATATGATACAAAAAGAAATTAAAAAACAGCATTTAGAAAACCGAGTTATAATCAATTCCGAAATTATCCCCTATGAAAAAATGCATGTGATTTATTCAGCAGCTGATGTTGCAGTATTTCCATTTTTGTATGAGCCCTTTGGAATGTGTGTTGCAGAAGCAATGGCTGCAGAGCGGCCTTTGATTGTTTATAACAGTGGCTTTCTCCCGGAATTTATAAAGGGGAATGGTTTTGTTGTAGAACCTATGAATCTTGAAGAATTACAAAATAAGATTAAGACCTTGTTAAATGATCCCGCATTAGCCGAGGAAATGGGTTTAAAAGGACCAGATCTAGTTAAACAATTTGATATTCATATTATTGGTGAAAAATTATTAAATCTATATCGCGAATATTTATAATATGTAAATTATCCATTTCACACCGTTAAAATTAGTTACAAATTAAAATAACTGGGAGGAATTAGATAGAATGGATTTAGAAGAAAAAATAATCGAATATCTTGAACAATGTGATCTTACTCGAAATGATGCAACCGTTTATCTTTACCTTTTCAAGCAAGGCCAATCAGGTCCGAGTGAAATTTCGAGCGGAACCGGCATCCAACGAGCGCGAGTTTATGATTCATTGAAACGATTGATAGAAAGGGGATTTATAGTTCAAGAAATTGAAAAAAAGCGGCCTCAATATACAGTTACTAGTCCTCGAATTCTCCTTTCTGAACTAGAAGACGAAATATCCCGTAAAAAGAATGCACTTGATGAAATTAAGAGAAATCTGATAGACCGCCCCCCTATTCCTCCCCTTAAAGGAGTGTATTTTTATAATACAGACGCATCTTTGCGCTTCAAATTGCAGGAAATAATGGAGACATCCGAAAGAAAGATCACTATCATGGCAATAATCCCAGATACTATTCAGGATGAAGACCTACTTCCCTTCAAATTGCTTAGCAAGAAAAAGGTTATGGGACAAAAAATTTTGCTACTCCTCAATATCCACTCGAAAAATTGGGAGTTCTGCACGGATCTATTCTCAGAAAATGTCAGACTATACCATTTCCCTTATTTAAAAAAACTCCCAGCGCTCATTCATATTATCGATGATTATGCACTAG
>CAYGYC010000278.1:0-6035 GCA_964353755.1 uncultured archaeon
AGTTGATCGGCAACGATGGAGACTTTCTCATCGAGTTGTTGCATGGTGGGATCTGTAAGAGCCAAAGTATCTAAAAAATTCCCGCGTTCCACATGTTCTCTTCCGGTTCCTATTGGCACAAACATACCTTTTGTAGCGAGGAATTGATTAACTGCTTCCGTAACCGCGAGCCATCCTTTTTCGCAGGCTTGGCGTTTTTTGAGGGGGTCGGGGTGTGCCCGTTCTTTCAGGGCTTCCAGATAAATTTCTTGGGGCGTAGGTTTTTTCATCAATAGAATAATAGAGTGGGATATATAAAATTGTTTTGTTAATTCAAAAAAAGAAAAGATTAAAGTTTCTGATCCCGGTTTTCAATGTGCCAAAGGTTTTTGAGTTCTATTTCCGCGTACTCCAATTGTTTCGGGGTCAGGGTAAAGCAGTTTTTGATTCCTTCCCAGATTCTTTTCATGCTAAACGATTATATTTTTGGCTTTTTATGCCTTCAGGATATATCAAGGATGTATCCTAAATAACTTTTAAATGGGAAGTCTTGATATTATTAGAAACATGCCTAGTTATGGCCTTTTTACCCCTTTTGAAGGGAACTAATTGATTTTTGTTGACGGACTTCGCGTATTTCTATTCAAACGCCGAAGATTAGTGAGTTAGTCGTTCACCTCGTTTGATCTTAGGACTGGTGGGATCAGCATATTCCACCTACCTTCGCTCCAATCGAAAGTTGCGGCATTCCCTGTCCTCCTTGATCACATCCATACCATTCAGACCCCCTAAGAAAAACATAGGAAAAGGAACCTTATATTAATTTTTCTGTCTGGGATGTAGAGCAATTACCCTATATGCCACTGGAAATATTTATTCCGCAGATTCTGGCTGTTTTCAATGAAGATTAAACCATATTGTTATATACAATATTTTCAAATCAGTATAAGAACCAATTTGGTATAAACTCTCATAATCCCTCAAAAAACTTGAAGATTATCAATTGATCCAAGGTAATGTGAAGAAGAACGGACGTATGGGATGATATTAAAGGACTTACCTCTGGTTATTATGCCGGCGGTGAAGCCATTCTAACCAAAAATGGGTAATTCTTCACCAAAAACGGCGAATATTTCCATAAACAACAATCTCCAATCCAACTCTTAACCCGGCGCATTTTTGAAGCTAATGATTCTTCAAATCCGTTCCTGAAATTTAATGCAGCTTCCTCGACCCCCGTTCGCGAAAAAAGAATCTTCAACATAGGGATTCCCGCTTTTTCATAATTCGATAACAAATCCGACAAAATACCAAAAAAATAATAAAATCTTTAAACATTAGGAGGTTATTGAATGAAAAATGTCGAGAACTTGCTTGATTTGCAGTAAAATTGTTCCTCATTTAAAAAAACACTATAAAAAAGAACATCCCTTTGAATTTATCAAGAGATTCGAACCATCGAAAAATTTATCTGAAAATGAAGATAGTGTCCATTTATTTGAATTATCCAAGGTGTTACAACGTAATTTAAGTCTTACTTTGAGCCGAACGATAAACGATTATGGTCCTCCAAACTTATCTAGGCAATTTTTTCTGAAGAATCCCCTTAAAGATCTTTCAGCTCATAGGTTATTGTATTCTGTTCTTCTAGCTCCTGAAATAGAAGAATGGGTCTCAATGATATCGAGACAACTTATTTCGAGAGGGAAGGAGGAGAGAAAGAGAATTGACAGAGAAAGAAACCTTGAAAATCTGTTATTGATAATGGAGCAGCAACTAGATCCTATTAATCAATATTTATTAAAAGAAAGAATTCTTAAATATGCTAATTTTGCGGTTCCCAAAATTATTGAAAAATTGAAAGATAATCAAGATGAATCTTATGCTGAATTGGCAATTAGTATAATTTACAAATCGAAAGTTAATTGTTCGCCTCAACTTTTAGAAATTTTAAATTCAATAAATAATCCTTATACTCTATCATTGGTATGCTTATTATTGGGTCTTATTGGCTCTAGCGAATCTATACAGCCTGTTTGGAATTATTACCATTTTCTTAAAGAAAATTATCCCAATAATGATTATGAACAAGGCCCCTTATTAGCATTATATGAGTTTTATGTAAAAAAAGATAAAGAGAGAATCGTTGTATTTAATAACTATGCGGATATACTTTTCTCTCTCCAAAGAAAAATGAAAGCTCTCTCGGACCAATTAGGACTACATGAAGGGTCTTTCGCAGAATCGAAACGGCTACGGGACTCTCTTAAAAAGACTAAGGAAGAATTTTCTAAGATTAAAAAAATCTATAAAGAATCTATGTAATTGACTTGATTCTCACCCTTGATATGTTCGAACAAATACAATAATTGCCCTTTAAACACTTAAGATAGAAACAAGAGAGTACCCCAGAAGAAGAAATTTTGAAAAGCAGTTTAAATGAAATCCTCAATTAATGTAAGAAATAATTTATTTGAAGCAACTAATAACCTTCTTTTCAATTCCATTTTGAGACGATATCATATGTAATAATTCATCTTCTGCTATTAAAATTGTATTATGAGCCTTCGCGGTTGCATAAATAATAAGGTCAGTTCTATCCTCGAGCTTGCCAGCTAAGCCAGTTGTTTTTAGTGAATCTGCGTCAATTCACTGAAAAGAAAAAAAATCCTTATTACCAATCCGGGAAGTTTTTCTTAATAAATTCTTCAATTTCAGCTATTTCTTTCGTATCTGGCTGTCCTTTTTTCCATTCATCTAAAACGGTGTCAAAAAAATTTGCAGGGGCATCTACAGCCCAATCTTTAAACGCTGAAGTTGATTTTTTTTCAAATTGATAAATACCTTTTAAAATACCTATACAATATATCTTTGCTTTTTCATTCATGGACAGTTTTTGGTATTTATGAAGTTCTTGAATAAAAGGTTCTAATGCCTCTTCGAACATTTCCCAAGCTTTATCTGTTGGGTCAACATAGCCATCTCTGGTGCGCCCAGAATGGTCCCATACCTCTTCTACTTCAAGACTATCTAATTGAAAATAAACATCTGATGCGACATCTTCTAAATCAACTTCACTTAGATACTCCTTCGCAATACGTTCAATTCTCTCCCTAATACTGTTATCTTCTTCAGCAAGAATTTTCAGTACCGCAAATGCATCATTCGCTGTTATGTGTTCTAAAATATTCGATTTCTCGATTTTCGATTCAATAATTTTCTTAACCATATCAAAACTTTCCTTGTACTTATTTTTATAAATATTATTTGCATCAATCAGGTCGATATATCCAAAAAGCTAAAGGATATGTTATTATTCGGTAATTATTGGGTTAAAGAATCTAAATATTCCAGTAATTTTCCTTGTAATTCATAGGACAATGTATTGATTCGCCCTAAAATTTCTTTTTTTTAATGATATTGGATCCATCATCGCCACTTCTCTGAAATGTTTCCTTATTCTCTTCTTGTAATAAGAGATTCTAAACGCGTCTTATCTTTTACTTATCTTTCATTTTTCATTTGAGAAGGTTCTTACCTATGATGTGGAATTCCTAAATTCCTTATTAATAATAATTTAATATGTTAATGCTTAAATGCCTGGAATATAGGGGCATTCGTAACGGTCTTTAACTTGAATTTGATATATCTTCAGTAAATCTTTTGGCTGATTCAAAACAAGAAGCGGATCAGTATCAAAGGAGCAGCCATAAACCCTCCCTTGCTCATCAATACTTAAAGAATCTCTTCCATAATGACAAGGGTGTTGCCAGTTTTTGTAGCCTTCTTCTAATATCTGTTTAAGGGAATCATCTACATAAAAATGAGGATATTGGTTAGTTAACGCCAAAAAAATCGGCTTAATACGTAAGACATCAATAAATTCGCCATATTTGGGATATAACACAAAAATACGGTCAATTTGAACCTTGTGAAATAGCCACATGATTATTTGCAGAAAGGGGAGTCCTTGATGCTTTAACATAGAACGATCTAGCAATAAATTAGTACCAATTTGAAAGGGTATATCTCGTGTAGAAAGTGGACTTTCTGCCATTATACGTTTAATTTGTTGAATAATTTGTGCATATTTGTTAGGTTCTTTGCCCCACTTAAAGTAATCAAAGCTGACAGAGACCATTTGTACATCCAGAAGCAAATTCAAGATCTCATCATCTGCCATCTCTGAAAATTTTTTTCCATTTGTCGTAAAATTAAATGCTAAATGGTTATGCTTACAGGCGATCGCCATCTTTTTCACAAAAGAAATGTCAAGTAATGGTTCGCCTCCGCCTAGGGCAATCTGCGGGGCGATCTTTTTAATATGGGGAATTAAATCGAGGAAAAATTGGCGCGGTTTCTCCTCTTTAGAAATTCCTCTTGCTCGATAGCAGAAAGGGCATTCTAAATTACAAATTCGGGAAAACTGTATTGAAATGACATTTAAGGCAGATTTAAACACGACAAATCTATTCCGGCATTATGTATAAGAGAGAATAATCTTTAGAAATTAAAGTCCATATCTTTTTTCTTTTCCTTTATTCAGTGTTTTTCTTAGGGGAAACCCGTTCTGATTTTTTAACAGGTGACTGTTTTAATTGGTCATTCTGCATAATTTGATTTAGAAGTTTCTCTGCATTAGTGAGAGGATCACTAGGAGTGCGAGGAGTTGTCACAATTGGTTTCCAAGTCTTTGATATTTCTTCATCGTATCCGTGTTCTACGATTTGATCGTCTAGTTCTTCCTCAAATTCGAGTTCGCGGGGATCACGATCTCCAGCAACTATATCCTGCGCATATTTAAAAGACCATTCTAACGTATCCGGGCCCCCATCGCCACTGATATAGATAGGTTCTGCAGATAGGATTTTCTCCTTACTCCATCCTAGTTCGGCAAAAATTCCTAAAATTTCTGTGATGAATACTGCAAAAGGGTCTTGATTTGTCCCCTCATATTTTTTTGAATGTCCTTTAAGACGCCATATTACTTCAGAACAATTTGGGTTTAAAATTAACGGCTCTTGATTATACCCTGAGCTAAATGGGTTTTTTTTCATATGGTTAGTTATCAAACATTCTATCTTAATAAATATTTATGTGATTTTCACTTTATAAGATATTTACAAATAAATTAAAGTAGAGTCCGACAAAAATATCTTTTCTGTTTCATCCTTTTTCTGGTATCTCAGATATTAGTAGATTTGATTTTAAATCTCAAAAATTCAAATAAAATCCTCAATACTTTACCCGCTGAAGCAGAGGCGGATTTACTAACCAATTACTTTGATATTCTTGTCAGCGAAAGTTATGACTGATGGCATTTCGCAATTGCCTTTAAATACAACGAGGGGCTCTTCAAAAAATTGAAAAAATATGAGTGTGAAGGGCAGGATGATACGGGCGTAAGAATAGATTAGATATGATGTCATAGTCAAACTAATTGAGTGCAATCCAGGAATTCTAGATCATATACATCATTCGTATGCGATTTTTAAAACATGGTTGCTAATTTTTTCATAATATTTTTTCATCAGTTTATAAAAATCTTTTTTGCTATCCCAGAAGGGTGGTGGACCGAGTCGTTTAAGAATTGCAGCAGGCACATAAGGGGATGAAAGGGTTACGGAAAATGGTTCCAGTTCCCCTTCTGACCAGAAATTCGTGGGGGATAAAAGGGTATTTTGGTCTATGGCGGCATGAGGTGATTGAATTTGGTTATCCGATAAATGTTCAGTATTGAGTGTACGTCTTTGACGGAGCGCAGTAATGAGGGCTTCTTTTTCCTTGCCTCTCAGTCTAAAAAGCATGAAAGGATCGCGATCAAATTCTTCAGCCAAAATGTAATATACTGCGGCGATATGTTTGCAGGGGTTTGCACTATCGGGACACGAACAATCATTTTCAAGATCTTTTGCGGATTGGGGGAACAGAGCCATATCTGCCTCAGTAAAGGCATCTTCGATATTCTGCGGCATTTCACCTGCTAGTAATTTGGCGATGAATATGGCTTTTTGAGCCATTTTTTCTATAATTTTATCCCATTCATTATCCAGAAA
>CAYGYC010000279.1:0-6030 GCA_964353755.1 uncultured archaeon
TGAGTAAGTACTCCGACTGGACGCAAGGGTGGATGGAGAATAAAGAATTGAAGGCCGCCTATAAGGCAATGCTCCGAGCGATCCCGACGCATCTCGATTCTGCAGCGATGGAACGGCTCAGCGAATTCTTCCTTACCACAGATCGGGAAGTGCAAGCAATGGCGCTCTACCTCGGGGAGCTCGCCCTCACCTACACCCCAGCGCATGTTACCCCCGCGTTTGTCACTAATCTCGAAGCGCTGGCGACACAGCCGGAAAAGATCCCTCCGCCGATAATCTTGGCGCTCTATCAGAAATTGGGGGAACAGCGTCCCGAACTCTTCTCACGAAAGGTGGTAGCGTATATCGGCGCTCTTCTAAGTGCGAATTTCGAATATAATAGGAGGGCAGAGGGTGATGGGGAGGATCTCGAAAAGGTTGCAAGGGAATTCTTCCCGTTTAGGGATCATGAGGGGGGGCATCGCGATGACTTGGAGTGGTATGGAGCATATTGGGATATCCCGTTCAATGCCTTATGTCTATTTCAGATAGTGTTCGCGCATACACCTGAATTCATTTCTCAAGCCGCTTTTAATCTCATATTCCAGTACCTATTGGACCCATCAAGTGCGGTCAGACAAGAGGCGTACACTATCTATAGGAACGCAGTAGAAGATCACTCCCAACTCTTAAGCCCAGGACCGTTACGCGACCCACCCCTCTTCCAGCAGCTCGTGTGCCCAAAATGCGGGAAGCAGATCATTCAAGGCATGGTAGAAGGAGTAGACCTGCCGGACCATTTCGGAAATGCGGACTGGGTCAAGTGTTCCATGGAAGACTTGCTGGGCGTGGCGACTCTGACCTGCGAATCCTGTAAGCAAGCCATCCCACTCCGACAGTTCCCAAAGACAGTTCAAGATTTTTGGATCGCCCTCGAGCTGGCACCCACGAATGAGTACTACGCGACGCGCTATGCCCAGATGCGCGAGATCAAGATAGTGATTGTCAATGAATCGAAATACCAAACATTCATTCGAGATCCCATCCAGAACGGGACCCCATCCCGCATCCCGTGTGGATTGAGCTGGTTTGACCTGCTGCAGTATCCAGGGGAGTTCGGGGTCGAACTCTATTGCCAAGCGTGTAATAGGCAACTTGTCTATGGGGATCTGATTTGGTTTCTCGAGTGGGATGCGGTCATCGAATGCATCTATTGCAGAGCGTTCATCCAGCTCAAGCTCCCGGAGGGGCTGAAGATGCCAGAAATGAATAAAGAATAGAAAGAAAAGGTAGGGTTAAATAAAGAAGAGAAAGAGAAGGAAGGGTTAAATAAAGAAGAGAAAGAGGTAAAGAAAATGGAATCGAAAGAGAGACAATTATATACACGCCATGTCCTTCTGGAGGGCTGGGATCAGCAAATAATAAAAGATTCGAAAGTCTTTCAGATTGGAGTCGGGGCCCTTGGTTGTGAAATCGCCAAAAATTTAGCCCTTACAGGTGTGGGAAAAATCATACTTGTGGATGATGACACCATCGAGACCTCCAATTTGTCGCGCCAAATGCTCTTTCAGCCCGGGGATGAAGGGCGTCCCAAAGCAGAAGTCGCGGCAGAGCGATTAAAGAAAATGAATCCCTTTATGGAAGTGGAATGGTATTTCACCAAATTACAGGAAGTTTCAACGAAAGTCTACGAGAAAGCGGATATCATCATCGGAGGTCTGGATAATATCAAGGCGCGATTGGATTTAAACAACATTTGTCTGCGCTTAAAAAAACCGCTCATCGATTCGGGGACATTGGGTTTTGAGGGGCATGTGCATCTGGTTCTTCCGACGGGATCGATTCCCGGTCACGAATTCAATACGCCCTGCCTGCGGTGTTTATTGCCGGTACCCCCGGCGGATGAGAAATTAATTGCCGCCTGCACCCCAAAAGGCATTCCGAAGAAGCGGGAACACTGTATGCTGCGCGCCGAGTATTTCTTTGCCAATTTATACAATCGTAGTCCAAATTTGAAAGCGCCAGAAGATGTGAAACTGTTAGTGAAAATGGCGAATCAAGATGCTGAAAATTGGAATTTCGCAGCCACGTTCATCGAAGAGGATGCCGAAAACATCTTGAAAAATAAAATGCCGGCAATCCAAACGGTCAATGCCGTCATTTCCAGCATCCAATCCCATGAAGTGTTGAAAATTCTCCACTTAATAAAAGGCAAGAATATTGGTATGCCCATGTCACCCCCTTATCTGAATTATAACGGTGTTTGGGGTTTAATCGAATATATTGAAATCGGAAAATGGGATGAATGCCCCGCTTGTGGCAAAGGAAAGGAAATTCGCTCGCTGTTAATTGATCCAGCGGGGACTATCAGCAATATTTTTGAAGGACTGAAGGGTGCCGGGTTCGATCTCAATCCCAAAATGTGGTCGATTACGCGTGAAATCTCCAAGAAAATCATATATCACCCATTTATCCCCCAATTCAATGATGTGAATAAAAGAATGTCCGAAGTGGGCGTGCTGGATCATGACGTCCTCCTGTTTGTCGCTCCTAAGGAGGAACCCGTTCAAGTCCTTATCGACTTCGCGGAAGCGGAGTCGAAAAAGGAACCCGAAAAAGAAGAGAGAGACAAAGTATCATAATTTTTTCAGTACAATTATCCATTCTTTTTTAATATTACCGCCATGCTGGGCACGTGGAATCTTTAGACGTTTATTAATTATATTGTAAGAATAATTTACGATATTTTTATACCCCAATTCATTTTCTGCGAAGTCTATGAAAATTTTTGGAGTGGGGATGTGAACATTGCGAATATTATTGCTCCCAATCACAAGGCAATAATGGCCTTCGGATTGGAGAAGGCGAAAGACTTCTTGTAGATTTTCAAACATCCGGGTGAAATAGAGAGATACAATCCCCGCACGTTTTTTATCAAATGAGGCGATTTGTGCTATAAGATGATTTAATTCAGTATGTGGGAACTCAGGGAGATTGGAATAATACTCTTTATACACATTTTCTGTCCCAATAAATTGCTGATGCAGCGAACTCATTTCTTGGGGATTTAATAAACCTGTCCAAAACGCCTCTAATTTATGAATCCTAACATAATCGACAGCATTTACATAGGGGGGAGAAGTTAGGGCAAGATCTATTTTGGTAGGGCACTTAATCTTAGTAGCATCCTCACCAATAAGTTGGATTGATACATCGGAAAAATCAAATTGAGAAAATGTTCTAATAATAGGAAGTCTTAACTGGATCGATTTTCTGAAGATTTCATAAGTGGGGATATTCAGGGCTTCATTTTTGTGGGTATATTTCGTTTTTGCGGGATGCAGTTGATCTCTGTCTGCAAAAGATACATCTCGTATTATACTCGCGAGAATCAGAAGAAAGAAATTGCGGATGGCAACGTTTTGTATTTTAAAAATGTGCTGCTGGATATTAACCAGTTCATAGAAAACTTTTAGAGAAAACCAATAGGTAATATTTGGAAAAGTTGAGAGTGTTTCTGTAATTTCTCCCGATTCTGTGCTAGATGTAGTCAGAACTTGCTCGATACGAGTGCATTCTTCAGAAAGAAGGGATAAATCGAGGGGGGAGGTTTTTACTTTCGAGATGAGCTGGGCTAAGGGATTGATATCCAAACCAAAAGCATTGCGGTGCAAGAGGAGGGCTTCGACCAGAGAAGTCCCACTGCCACAAAAGGGGTCTAAAATGATGTCGTTGGGCTCGGAAAACTGCCGGATGCAGAATTGGGGGATTTGGGGGATAAATTTTGCTGGGTAAATATATAACCCATGCGTTAGATTGGTTAGCATTCGCCCTTTAAATTTCTCAGTAAAATGAGTAATATCTCGAATCTCTTTTCCGTAAATCAGTTCCTTCTCAGGAAATCTCTCAATATTGAGGATTAAATCTGGAGGATATTTATAAATTTTATTTGAATTACTTTGCGATTTAAGCTGAGGTTTTGGAATGAGATCTAATTTACTCACTAATCGTCAATCCTTTGTGTTTCCAAGGTTTGTTTCGCCTTGACCCAGACTTTCGATTCTATATCTTTATCAACAACCACACCGGGGGAGATAACGGATTTATACCCAATTCGCATGCCAGGTAATATGGAAATATTAATGCCGATGAAAGAATCATCGCCAATTATCGCCCCAAACTTTTCGCGCGGGACTTGAACCTGCTGATCATTAAAGGTCATATAAAGAGGCGCGTTATGGGGTAAGATATTCCAGGTTTGAGTGCCGGCCCCAAACTCGACATTTCGACCGATGATACTGTCGCCGATATAGCTGAGGCGGCCGACCCGTGTATTATCAAAGATAATGCTATTCTTGACTTCAACCCCAAACCCGATGGTAACATTATTCCCAATACTACAATATTTGCGGAGGAGGGTGTTGGTTCCTATATATGTATCATTCCCTATATAGATTGGGCCAATTAGCGTCGATCCAGGGCGTATTACGACATTATTCCCAATGAAAACAGGTCCTTCGATTTTTACGCCGCCTGCGATATCGGCAGTCTCAGCAATAAAGGACCCCTTCCCTTTCATTAGGTTATCGAGGACAAATTTATTCGCCGGAATGATATCCCACGGATAGGTGATTTCAGACCAATCTTTTTCCCATACGGAAGCAAAAACACGTTTTTTATCATTAATAAATTGTTGAATGGCCTGATCTAACACTTTTTTCGAGCGAAGCATTTGGAAAATTTCATGAGGATAAATGTAGAGTCCAGAAACCGCGAAATTGGATGGTTCAGTTCCTTTGGGAGGTTTTTCAACAATTTTTTTAATTCGTGCGTCCGCATCAATCATCGCAATTCCAAATAAGCTGGGATTATCAACTAGATTGACGGTAATGGTTAAATCAGATCGTAGATTTTTATGGGTTTCAAGTGTCCGCGTGATAATCTCCGGATTGGCTAAGAAGTCAGCATGCGCAACGAAAAAGCTGGGCTCATCTTGTAAGAATCCTTCCGCGGCTAACATTGCCGCTTCTACATTTTCCATCTGTTCCTGTTCCACATATTCGATAGTTATACCCCAGTCGTAGCCCGTCCCAAAGTAATCTATGATTTGATCTTTCAGGTATCCCACAACAATAATGATATCTGTTAATCCCGCCTCTTTTAAATTTAGGAGCACATGCTCCAATGTAGGCTTTCCACCCAGAGGAAGCATTGGCTTCGGTATGGTTTCTGTTAAAGGCCAAAGCCGACGCCCCAGGCCACCTGCTAGCACGAGTGCTTTCAAATACTTCACCCAAAACCTCTAAATTATTGTAACTTTCTTGGAAGATTTGCTTTTTTCATTCAAAACTCTTATTACTAATGGTCTTATTTATTTATTTCTTACTTATTACTAATGGTCTTATTTCTTTATTTTATTCAAGTATTTCAGCACTTTTTTGCTAACATCCTCACCACTCATCATTACACCTGCGACTCCACCGCTTGGATAGGTCCAATGTCCACAGAGAAAAACATTACGGATTGGTGTCTTCTGTGGTAAATTATTCAATAAAGCTTGTTCAGGTGTCATCCGCCATCCGATGAATGCTCCACCACGATTAGAGGTATAACGTTTCAAGGTGAGCGGGGTGGCTACTTCAAGGACTTCTACATGGGATGCAAGATCTGGAATATCTATATCCAAGACCTTGGCTGCCTGTTCAAGGAGCTGATCTCCAATTTTTGCTTTAAACTCTTTATAAAATTCACCATGCGCACCATCTTCTTGGACAACTTTCTCAAAGGGTTCGGGAATGGCATAACAAAGGCATGAAATTACACTTTTTCCGGGAGGACAACAAGTAGGATCGATATTACTATAGATTGTAACATTTCCCATAGGGAGATGCGAATAATCGGCTGTTTTCAGCATATTATCAAGTTTTTCAGATGAGAAATCTAGATCCCAGGCAACCCAACGTTCATAATCTTCAATATTATACTTTTTTAAATCGATATCAAGCCCCGCAAAGAGGATAACTGCGGAATAAGAAGGCTCCAGGTTTTTAA
>CAYGYC010000280.1:0-5999 GCA_964353755.1 uncultured archaeon
CGCAACTGAAAATTTGATGGAGGATGAGGTGTTTCCAATCGTTGTAATGGTCTGTGGGGAGGGAAGTTTTTATAATGGTTTGGTCAAGAGGACATCTGGCCACGATTTGGTATTGATCTTGGAGAGTATTTTTAATAATTTTAATAGGGATGGCGGGATTGAAACAAACTTTACATTGAAGATAATCTTGCCAGCCATTTGAGAATTCAAGTTCTCTTTTAAGGCTTAATGTATCATGTGAGACATGATAGGATAAATTATCTTTGGCTTTCCAATGAAGCACGTTTTCGATAATATTTTTAGGGAGGTAAATATGGTAGTATTTACCACCGTTGCGTCTAATTTCTTGGATTTTCATGTAGCATCACCACAACTGGAAAAAATAGATAGGTTTTTACTAATTACGTTACATAATCCCTTACGAATGGACCCCCTCCAACGGCTAAAAAAAGATATCCAGCAATTTTTCAAAAATGAGAATAGAGATAAGAAGAAATTAATGAAGGATTTCTTCAGCCGTATTTTATTTCGAGACCAAGTGTTTAAGAAATAGAGGCTTTCGTGAATGGTATCTGATAAGAAGGAATCATGCTGAGGTGAGGAAGCGTTAGCAATACGGAGTGGGGAGTAGCTGAGAGAGATTAAGGAGCTGGACTGAGTTTGTAAATCGTCTTCCAGAACGGAATGGACGTCGAGCTTATCGGTAATGGTATAATTTTCTGAACTTTTTCGTTGGATCAAACGGCGGATATTATAGATACAGTATTGATAGAAGATTTTAAATTTTCTTCTCGAAGGTGGGGGAATTGGAATGAGCACACCAATACCAAAGATTAAGAATAGATAATATAATGTATCATCCAAACTCGATAGGTAGGAGAAAAGTTGATTTAATAGCAGACTTAGGAAATAAATGGAAAGAGTTAAAGCAGGTAAAGCCAATAAGGTCAGGATATAAAAACTATTAATCACCCGCTTCTTCCATGGCATATTCTTGATCTCCGTAAGTTTATAATTACTAATTAGTATTTGAAAAAATGTTATTTATTATTTTTCATGGGCGTTGTTTAAGGCGGTTAAACTCGTTCTTAGCGAGTAGAATCCATGGGTAAAAAAATAATATAAGAAGATCGGGAGTTTTAGGAGATTCTGAAGAAGAACCGAGGTAAGATTCAGATGAGAGATAACTACTGCGCGGGGAGTTTTTAATCGCACCCGTAGAGTTACTAGTTCTATCACTCAACTTTATAAGGTAGGATTCTTATCTTCAAAATGCAAATGACAGAACAAAAACAAAGCAGACGGCCACTGGTTTTCGTTCTTATTTTTTTCATTTTTTATGAGATTTTTACAGCGGTGCTCCAATTTACGCTTTTTATTATGAGTGATTTATTCGAAATGGGCTTTGATCTGCTGTTTATCCTTTTGCTGGTTTTCTATTTTGATGTGGATGCGTTGATTCTCTTGATTGAACTGATTCCATTTATAGATCTTATTCCCTTATTTGCCATTTATATGGTGATGAAAATTGCGCAAGCCGACATCCCACGTAAGCCTTTAATAAATAGGGTTTGGTTTAAATGGGAGAAAAAAGAAAAGGATAGGTTTCCAGAAGGTCGAGATGAGCAAGAAACTCGGATACTGAATTCAGATAAGAAGACTTATCATTCAGAATTAAAATTGGATTTGTGTGGCATATGCAAGCAAGAGCTTCAGAATAATGAGGAAATTATTTCTTGTGTTAATGGGCATTTAGCTCATGTCAACCATATTTTACCCTGGACAGAATCTCTGGATCGCGAATATTGTCCTATTTGTCGCGTAAAATACCCACGCGTATTGATTTCTAAAACCTATTTCAAAAAAAATACAACTGAATAGTCTGCGATTTAGCTGAGTTTAAATATTTAATGATACTTAAATTAGCGTAGTAGAGAAGTATGACACAAATTAATATTCGCGTTAATGTTGAGATCGATAATATAATTACTTATCTTGCTATATGCCGTAATGTACCTAAAGCAATTATTGCGCGCGAACTATTAACTGAAAATTTATCGCAAAAACTCCTCCCGATTCTTTTGGAAGATTATCGCAATGGCAAAATTGGAATTAAACAAATTTTAAAATTAACGACTCTAACGCCCGAGGAAGTTATGAATTTAATTGCCACTTGAGGCATTGAACCGCCCATCCCTTCAGAGCTGGATGACTATACCCAATCTGTAGCAGATCGATTCATTGAATTGTATGGGAAAAAAAATAAATCAAATTAAAAATAACTTATTTTTATTCTTTATCCGTTTAAGGAGTAAAAAATACAGAAATAATTTTAAATTATTTTTAATTATTACTAATTACATTTAGAATTTTAAAAAGTAACTGCGAAGGATAAATAAATGAGATGTAAGGAACGGCAATCAGCGAAAAGCTTCGTCTTAATAATAGTGTTGAGTGCGTTAATCTTCATTCAAGTATATGTAATGACTTTGCAGCAAGGACACGCAGAATATGTTGGAATTGCGTTTGGAACAGAGGCGGAAGTCGGCTATGATGCCGCAGATGATATATGGGAGGTTCAGAAGGTACGATATAATTATATTGCCAAAAATCAAACCAAACCCGAAGTGGATCTGAGGGGCCTCTTGGTTACGAGGGGATTAAATGAACCTGAATGGTCTTCTGAGTATGAAATCCGAGCAATAAATTCCATTAATAATAAAACTAATTATATTTACAATTATTCATTCAGCATTCCTATCATAAATATTAATAATATTTCATATACCTTTAAAACCAATCAAACCTTCGCCAGTTCGGCAATTGCGTTTTATAATTGGACGGCGGGGCAGTATAATAATGTGTCTGCCGTGCAAAATATTACCCCCACGTTAATATCAGCCGCCTATTATTCAAGCCAACAAATCCGGATTCAGTTCAACATTTCCCATTCAGAGGAGTTCATCTTCTGGTTTAATATTTCGTTTGAGTTTTGGAGTTGGGTAGATCAACGGATCTCACTTTCATTTAATTCCGTTAGTCCAGGAAATGCTAGCCTAATTAATAACCTGACCGCATGGATTTTTCTCGATACGAATGGTGATGACAAACTGAATTATGCTCTGCTATGGAAATATGGCAGTGGGACGTTTTTATATTCGATTGGAAGTAATTCATTTGACACGGAAGGGGTATGGATTGGAACTTACAATAAAACATGGACAGGGACGAACTGGAGAGATTTAAGCTCGGTATTCAAGAAGGATATAGGAATTCTGGAAATTAATAGGTTGAACATCACGATTCCAAGTTATCTCATCAATCTTACATCCACCGTGCATTATGCCGTTTGGTCACAAAAGATTGAACCGCTCTATGATTGGTGGGATGCTCTTCCGGATGATCCCAACTGGCAGATCTCAATCTATATTCCAGGGTTTCAATTCGCGTTTTTAGGGCTCAGTTTATTAATAGTAGCGCTCATGGGTTTGATAATAAAGAGAAATTTTCTTAAATTAAGTAAAAGGGTATAAAGGAAGGATAGAACATGGATGAGTATTCATATTGGGAAGAAGAGAAAAAATCTTTGACCATCGATGATATGCAAAAGATGGTAGAAAAATATTTTAAAGTAGTTCGCAGTTATATAGCCCCGGGAACGGGGGTTCCCACATTTGTAATAAAACTGATGGAAGCACCTCCCGAAGAGTCTTCTGAGAAATTGCTGAAGAAGAATTTTAATCAGTTATATGATGATTTTCAGGCACATGAACTGTATCCGTTACTTCGGCATCGCCAACAAGCCGTTCGATTTTTATTTCAATCAAAAACGGAAAAGCAAGAAATGCCCGCCGAATCGTCGGACCTGATTCTCAGTCTCTTGCCCAAGAAAAAAGAAGAGAAAAAAGAGAGGATTTTTAATCTCAATGCAATTTTGCTGATTGTAACGATCGGGACAGTCATCGCCGCCGCAGTATTCTTATTAATATCAGATCCTTATACTACTATCATTAATACGTCGACAGGATATTTTTATGCCCTAATTTTTGGTTATACAATCGCGATCCTTTGTATTATTGGAATACATGAGTCCGGACATTTAATCGCTTGTCGTAGGCATAAAATAAAGAGTAGTTATCCGTATTTCATTCCATTTGTTCCGCCATTGGGCACAATGGGAGCCGTAATTGTCCAGAAGTCGCCTCCGCGGAATAAAGATGAACTCTTTGATGTGGGTTTGATGGGGCCATTGTTTGGATTTTGTGTCACTCTACTGGTGACTTTAATCGGCTTTTACCTTACAGTTGCCTTTACAAATGCGCAAATCTATCAAGCCACAGGCTATACGATAGAGCAATTATCCGGCCAACAATTTCCCGATCCGTTCTTATTTACTATATTTGAGCGACTTTTGCTAAATCCGATCCCTTATAATGTCTACATCACTGCCCCCGGCGGAAGTATGGTTTATATGCTCCACGTGTTTGCATTTGCAGGGTGGATTGGTTGCTTCGTCACGGGTTTGAACCTGTTCCCTATCGGACAACTAGATGGCGGGCATGTATCCCGCGCCATATTTGGGGATAAATACTATCGGTATGTCAGTTGGATCGCCTTTTTTGCCATGATTCTGATCAATTGGTTGATGGCCTTTCTCGTTTTAATCTTGAGTCGGTTCTCTTTCGAGCACCCCGGACCGTTAAATGATGTGAGCCCCCTCAGTAGGTCTCGCAAGATTGCTAGCATTACCTTCTTCGTAGTCCTGTTTCTAACCGTTCCGATGGGAAGTTTCTGGTTCTAAGGTGTAAGATTTAACTCCGTAGTGATAGTAAGATTTACTCTAAAAAATGGGTGAAAGGCTTTAATATGGAATATGTAAAATTTGGTCTCATTGGATGTGGAGCGGCGGCATCATATCATGTGATCGCGGGAAAAACTAATCCAAAATTGAAGTTCATTGCAGCCTATGATGCGGATGAAAAAAAATTAGCCTCATTTGTAAAAAAATACAAATTAGAACCGTATAGAAGCTTGGAAGCTTTATTGCAAAGCGATATCGATGCGGTGCATATCAATCTGCCCCATTTTTTGCATGCCTCAACAACCATAACCGCTGCAAAAGCAGGAAAACATGTTCTTTGCGAGAAACCAATGGCAAATTCCCTAGAAGACTGCGATGCGATGATTGCGGCTACAAAAAAGGCGGGAGTGAAATTCATGATTGCCGAGAACCATCGATTCCTCCCTGCGCATCGCTATATTAAGGAGGCCGTAAGTGGGGGGTTAATTGGCGATGTCTTTCTAGGGCGCGCGTATGAAGGCGCCTTCGATGATCCCAATAAAATCAACAATCCCAACCATTGGATGTTTTCCTATGATAAAGGCGGGGGCGGAGCTTTACATGATCAGGGGGTCCATAAATTTGCCTTTTTGAATTGGCTTCTTGGAGAAGTCGAATTTGCCGAATGCTGGGTTGGGAAAGCGTTAAAGAGCCCACCCAATAAAGCAGATGATACAGCGCTAGTGCTGTTACGCTATAAAAATGGGGCCATGGTAGAAGTGGTGGTTTCAACTGCTTCAATTCATCCTCCTACAAACCGCTTAGAGTTGCATGGGACAAAAGGCACGATTTTGGAAGACCATTCATGGGAAAAACCTGTAAAGATCATGTCCGCACATGAAAAAGCACCAGTTCAAGGAGAATTTTATTGCCCTGAATTAGAACATGCCCCTTTTCCCAGATATTATACCATTTCCTTTCGTATTGAAGATACGCATTTTGCAGAATGTATTTTGAACAATACCACCCCTGAATTCACTCCTGAAGAAGCTAAAGAGGCGGTTGCTGTCGTGCATCTCGCCTATCTTGCGGCGAAAAGACGAACCATCACGACGATGACGGAATTAAAACAGACCGTCAAGACCAAGGGGACGAAAAGCATATTCGAGGGGCTAGATCAAGTGGTTCAAAAGATATGTGACCACATGCATTGGTAATC
>CAYGYC010000281.1:0-5970 GCA_964353755.1 uncultured archaeon
TCCGAAACAAAAATGTCGCCCCATTCCATGAATGCTAACTGTTCAGCATCTGATTTGTCGTTTATGTCAACCTTCAATTGATGATCTGCCAAAGGGAGGAAATAGATTGCAAGTGCAGCCTGAATATGAGAAGCTGCGAACCGACATTTTAATCGATTGGTTCGCCAAACCTCAAGATATCCTTCGGAATCAGAATGCCACTGCATCAGCCCCTTTTGGATGTACCATTCGGTAGTTTGACCCAAGACATCTTCAAATGAGAAAGGTCTCTGTGGATAGCGTTTGCGCATGATCAAGCGTTGTTCCCTGAGCTTCTCCCTGATAAGATTGTTCCCTTCCATTTGGGAACGGGCTTCAGATAATTGGTCAAGGGGGACCTTTCCGCCCAGAAGTGCAGGCAGGTCTTGGATGACTTTGTCAATCCAAGGCTTGGTGCGCAAATAGTACTTGCGGCCAACTGTGCGATTTCCCAATTCAAGCGCTAAGATTTCGTTTGTGTTCTTGAACCAAAATGAATCGTTGAGAGAAATGAGATATTGCCACTGCGAATTGAAGTCTGGTGAACCTTCAAGCCCGTATTGAATCGTCTCTTCAATGAACAGAGGAGTGTAAATAAGGCGTGCCTTTCTTGCCGCAATCCAGGCAGCAAGAGGACTCTGTTTGAGCCTTCGGAAACCGTCCCCGTGAAATATGCTCCTATCAAACAGTATTCGAGGGATCAATTGGAAAGCCTTGTTTAGTATGCCATGAAGAGTATCATTGCACGCCACCTAACTATTGATTATATGGTTTCGGCATATGACCGTGGCAACTTCTATTGCAGTATAACATGCGACGGTTCGAAGTTCGAAAATCGTTATCGGCAAAGAAGCTACGTCCGGTCCGTTCTGTTACCAGAGTGTTATATGGCTTCCGCATAAGACGCAGGATTGCTTTCCTCAAAGTGCGTCCATCGGACTTTTCACCCCCAGTCCGCCGCGGTTGAGTACATGCGTGTAGATCATTGTCGTTCTCACGTCTTTATGGCCGAGAAGCTCTTGCACCGTTCGGATGTCATAACCGTCGGCCAGAAGATGCGTGGTCCCGCACAATGCGGGATAAACTCCGGAATGGCGGAACGTGTGGCAGCTAGCCCGCTTCGTCAGCCCTGCTTTGCGGACCGCTTCAGTGACAGCCGGAGAACCATGCGCTGGTTCTCTCTCTACTACCTGGACATGCACTGTCATTGCATTGTGTTCCGCTGTTTGAACGGCAGAAAATAGCCTGTTTCCGTTTGAATGTCAAGCCACTGAGTAATGAAACAAGTCTCGATGCTTTCAAAATGGCGATCTGCTTTGAAATGAAGCCTGATGCTGCCAGCAGGTATGGATGATTGGATAGCGGACAAAAAAGAAACCCACTGGCGGCTGGCAAGTGGGTTCCGATCTTAAACTGCCTTCGAGCTTTTCTTATTGCCGCGCTGCTACTTTCAGACGATTCAACGCCCGATGGAGCGCGAGGCGCGCTCGTTCGATGTTGGTCTCGGCCTTTTTCTCAGCCAGACGCCTCTGAGCTCTCTCGCGTGCAGCTTCTGCCCGCGTGACATCGATCTCATCTGAACGCTCCGCCGTTTCAGCAAGCATCACCAATTTGTTCTCGTGCACCTCCACAAAACCACCGCTTGTTGCAAACCGGAAATCTATCCCGCCTGCGTCGGTCAACTTCACCTCTCCGACGGCTATGTTCGACAGAAGTGGCGCGTGATTCCTCAACACCTGAAATCCTCCGATCACACCGGGAGCACTGAAGCTGGTGACGTCACCGCTGAAGACCACCTTGTTCGGCGTAACGATCTCAAGTCTATAAATTTTGTCCGTCATAGGGGCGCTACGCAGCCTTCAATTTCTTTGCTTGCTCCACCGCCTCGTCGATCGTGCCGACCATATAGAAAGCACCCTCAGGCAGGTCATCAAACTCACCTTCGACGATCCCCTTGAAGCCTCGGATTGTGTCTTCCAGCTTCACATACCGACCCGCACGCCCTGTGAACGCCTCCGCCGTGAAAAATGGTTGAGATAAAAACCGCTCGATTTTTCTCGCTCGAGCAACGGTGATCTTGTCTTCGTCGGAAAGTTCGTCCATGCCGAGGATATTGATGATGTCCTGAAGGTCCTTGTATGTCTGCAGTATCTCTTTCACCCTTTTCGCCACATAGTAGTGTTCCTCGCCGACGACTGCCGGATCAAGAATTCGAGACGTGGAGTCAAGAGGGTCAACCGCGGGATAGATGCCTTTATCTACGATTTGCCGGCTCAACACCGTTGTTGCGTCGAGGTGGCTGAATACCGATGCCGGTGCAGGATCTGTCAGGTCATCTGCAGGGACGTAAATCGCTTGCACGGATGTAACCGATCCCTTATTGGTCGATACGATCCGCTCCTGCAACTCGCCCATTTCCGTGCCAAGGGTCGGCTGATACCCTACTGCAGAAGGCATACGACCCAGGAGCGCCGACACCTCGGAACCGGCCTGAACAAAACGGAAAATGTTGTCGATGAACAGAAGGACATCTTTTCCTTCCTCATCACGGAAATACTCAGCAGTGGTCAAGGCCGTGAGGCCCACGCGCTGACGCGCACCGGGCGGTTCGTTCATCTGTCCGAAGATCAACGCAGTCTTGTCCAGCACACCCGATTCCCTCATCTCGAGCCAGAGATCGTTCCCCTCTCTTGTCCGTTCGCCGACGCCGCCAAACACTGAATAGCCGCCGTGGTGTGTCGCGATGTTGTGAATCAACTCCGTGATAATCACGGTCTTCCCGACTCCTGCGCCACCGAACAATCCGGTCTTTCCACCTTTCGAGTAGGGCTCAAGCAGGTCAATGACCTTGATGCCCGTCTCGAACATCTCCCTCTGTGTTGAGAGCTGGTCAAAACTCGGCGCCGACCGATGGATCGGATAGTAAGCCTTCGCTTCGACGGGTCCGAGACCATCGATGGGTTGCCCGACAACGTTCAGCAAACGCCCAAGAACCTTCGGACCGACGGGAACCGTAATGGACCCACCGGTGTCATAGGCCTTCATTCCTCGCACAAGACCATCAGTCGAGTCCATCGCCACAGCCCGTATCCGATCCTCGCCCAGTTGCTGCTGCACTTCGACGACCAGATCCTCCTGTACTCCTTCAATACTCACCCGTGGAATCTTGACGGCATTCATGATAGCAGGAAGCTTCCCCGTGGGGAAGTCGATATCAACGACAGGACCAATAATCTGAACGACGAATCCTTCGGTCATTTGCTACCTTTCGTTTCCGATAAGAAGTTGCTGTGGACAAAAAGACCGGATAAACTTAAAGAAATCTTGCCCAAAAATCAACGTGCGCTTCTGATCGCGTTGATGATCAGGTTAGCGTGGCCTCTGCCATTCTCTATGAAAATCTTGTTATTGAACCTTCCGGCGGCGATCGAGCCCGCGACGAAGAGACCCTTCACGTTCGTCTCCATCGTCTCCGGATTGTACACCGGGCCGAGCGAGTTGCTGTCGATCTGCACTCCGGCGCGCTCCAGCATTCCGGTGTCCGGCCGGTAGCCAATCATCACAAAAACGAAGTCGTTGGGAATCTCCGCCCCGTGCTTTCCCTCAACGATGATTGAGTCTGGGCGAATCTCACGCACCCGCGTCTCAAACAGGGCCTTGATCTCGCCCGACCTGAACCTGTTCTCAATGTCCGGCAGAACCCAATACTTGACGCCGTCGCTCAATTTGGCTCCGCGATGAATCAACGTGACATTCGCTTCGGTGCGGAAGAGGTCCAATGCAAATTCTACCGCGGAATTCCTCCCTCCCACCACCGCGACATTCCTGCCGAAGTACGAGTAGGGCTCATCGTAGTACCTCTTGACCTTCGGAAGATCGGCTCCTGGAACGTCGAACGGATTCGGGTGATCGAAGTATCCTGTCGCGATCACGACATGTAGGGCAGGGTACGACGACACGTTCGTCGCGACCTCAAAGCCACCAGAATTCCGCTGAAGCCGCACGACCTCTTCGCCCTGCTTCACGGAGAGCTCAAAGAACCTCGTAACCGTCTGATAGTACCGAACGCATTCGACGCGGGTTGGGCGGAAGCCGCTCGCAGTGAAGGGAATGCCCCCGATTTCCAATAGCTCGGGTGTCGAGAAGAACGTGAGATTGACCGGGAACCTCCGGATCGCGTCGACAACCGAACCTTTGTCGATGACAAGAGGGGACAATCCGTGCCTCTTGGCTTCGATGGCACACGAGAGACCGGAAGGTCCGGCGCCGACAATCATGAGGTCGTAGGTGATCACTTGAGAATCACTGGAGAACAAAAAATCCGCTTCTAGCGGATTGTGAAATGAAGATGGAACCGGAATCTGAAGGAGGCGCTCAACTCGCGCCGTCGAGATCAGAGCTGAAGGTGGGATTTGAACCCACGACCTGCGGTTTACGAAACCGCTGCTCTACCACTGAGCTACTTCAGCAAAATCACCAATAAATATAGAAAAAAAGGGTTCGTGGAGCAATAGGAAATTTCACCCTCGAGCACTTGACAATAATGTGGAGCGTGAGTACAATTTGTCAAAGACAGTTGCTCCCGTTCTTCGAAACCCACCAATTTACCTAAGGAGGATACTATGAAGCAAGCTCATGTGCCTCTGAAGACAAACACTGAACAGCCCAAGATGGCTCTGCGCAAGCTTGGCTTGTTGGAATCGCGCAAGGGGTCAAAGAAAAAGGGCTTCAAACAACTTCGGATCGTACAGAGCGTCAACGCAGGGCGTGTTCGCGGTGGGCACTCTTTCCATTGATTACTTCGATCACTAAACGTCAACCAATAGAAAAGCCTCTCTGAGCAAGAGAGGCTTTCTTATTTTGTCGCCTCGCGCTGCTTTCCACTTCCTACCTCACTCTCACAAACGCTGGCTGGATCCACGCAACGAATCCACCGGAGTCTCTCACTCTTGCGCGCACATATTTCTCATCTCCCATCAACTCGTACACAGCTGGGTTGTCCTCTGTCCGATGTAGCACCTTCCCTCCTGCTCCAACAAATTCTGTTCGGTAACCGAAATCCCGCTTCTGTTTGATCTTGATCTCCATTCGTCTGGCCTCAATCCGGACATCCTCCAGTTCGACCCCTGTGCTCGAATAGAAATACCCCGCTTCGAGATTGCGGATGATCTCGTTTCCATCCAGTTTCGAGGCCCCTACGACGATCCACCCTTTTCCGGGATTCGAGCGGTTCGGACCAAACTCCTCTTTGAAATGATGAGCATCGTCGACAGCAATGCCGTAGATGCGCATCCCTGCCGTCAACAGGAAATCCCAGACCTCTTCCACTCCGGGCTTTCCCCCGCCCCCATAGTTATGCACGAGCGGATGTCCGTTGAATATCTCAAGCAAGTTGTTGTTCTTTACTTTCAGCAGTGTTTCCTGATCGATCGCCCAACCGAAGTTGGGATGATTGATATGCGGTGCGCCCTCAACCTCTCGGACGGCATCGACGTTCTTTTGAATTGTGCCCAGAAGCGTGATGTCCGTCTGCGGTGGAACGACATGCGGGATGTTCAATCCATTCACGTGGACTGGCTTCTTCTGAAAGCTCGATGTCACCTCTTCACCGGGTATCAGCAGGAATGATGAATCGACTAGACTGAAGAGCGTCTTCGGATCGGTGAAGACATTGTGATCCGAGAGAACGAGGAACCGATAGCCGTGTGCCTTGTACCATCGGGCAACTTCTTCCGGCGAGGAATCTCCGTCGCTCATCGTCGTGTGGGTATGCGTGTTCCCCTTGAACCAACGCATCCCGTCGGTCCTGGGGACTTCGAATTCCTGCGCCTGCCCAGTCTGAGCAACGAGGACAAGAAAGAGACCGATGGTCGAGAGAAGGCGAGCCCGCATGTATTCCTCCTTCAAGGCATTTGATCTTTTTTCGTCTTTTTACGAACTGTTCTTGAGAAC
>CAYGYC010000282.1:0-5967 GCA_964353755.1 uncultured archaeon
AATTTTTTATTAAACAATGATTAAAAAAAAAGGGAGAAAGTAGATTTTCCGCATATGAAATCTCTATTGATTTATGTGTAGGATAGCGTTAGTGTAATTGTCCGAGCAACTGCATTAGCGTCATCATCTAGTTCTATTTCCATTTTTACGGCCCATTCTGCCCCTGCAGGCATTTATTCAGTGGCTGAGCTTGTAGTTGCAACACCAGCATCATTTAAAACTACCGCATTTACTTCTGATCCATCTGCTTTAACCAATATTACTTTAATATCTTTGCAATCTGCCCCAAAATTTTCAGTTGCGAGTGCTAAAGTTATAGTATGGGCAGAACTATCTCCATTTGTAATGTTCACTGCTTCTTGTATTATAATATTCACGCCCGGAACCATCGGCAAGGTGGTAGCAGTAAAGCTAGTCTCATTCGTTCCAATAACCCCTGTGATAGCACTAGTATCATCACCGTTAGTAAAATAGACATCACTATACGCAATTGTACCACCCATCGAGAACGTCCCTAAATAGTAGGTAACTGCAGCCATTGCAACCGGCATCATGAAGGACAATACCAATAGGATTATAATAAATTGCTTTTTCTTCGTTCTAAACACCTATTTCTTTTGTCTTTTTTTTAAGACAATAGTCTTGATTTGGCCTTGCTTTTAAAGGTTATTTTTTTAAAAAATCCAATTCCTTCATCAAAAATTCGATTAATTAGCAAATAATTTGCAATTAGTGGAAAATCAATTGATTTTTTTCAATTTAAATAAGAAAAGAAAAAAAAATTATTAATTGCGAAGGAATCTATTTTGAATTAGAAGATTTTTAGGATTAGTTTTTCTCCTTTTTTATCATCTAGAATCGATTCTATTTTCAACTAAATAATACTATAAAATAATTGAGAATGCTGATTTGGTTACAGTACAGAAATTTTTAAGAGGTTATAATTGAATCGAAAGAGAAAAAAGTCAGGAAAATTGATAGATTAACCTTAGTAAGGACGAAAACTTCCTAAGTAGCGCCTTCTGCACGAAAGGAAATGCAGGGCAACCTTTCGACGAAAAAAGTTAAATTTTTAGTGTTGCAATTCCCTCACCAGAAAACAAGGTTTTAAATTTGGTAAAACTCATTATTAATTAATTAACCTCTCTATTATTCATTGAAGAGCTTTTTTTACCTTTCTTCTCAGGATTTTAAGTTGGGGCGATTTCTCTATGAGTGTTGAGATGAGAGATACAGGAATCGAATGTTTGGGTAAAGTCCCTTGGGGGACCCATTTCTGTTTACTTCACGAAAATAGAGAAGATCTAAGTGAGATTTTGATTCCGTATTTTAAGGCAGGCTTAGAAAAAAATGAGTACTGTGTGTGGATAACTTCTGAAATTCTCCCAAAAGAAGAAGCTGAAGCATTATTGAACAAAGCAATACCGCACTTTAAGATTTATTTGAAAAGCCACCAAATAGAGATAATTCCTTATACAGAATGGTATCTTCTATCCAACGAGTTCAACTCACAAAGATGCCTTAATGGTTTGCTTAAGAAACTAGAGGAAGCATTGGGTCAAGGATATGAGGGGTTGCGAGCAAGTGGATCTACCATTTGGCTCGAAATGAATATTTGGAAGAATTTTAGGGATTATGAAACAGAAGTTAATACAATTCTCCCCTCCCTTAAAATGATTGTTATTTGTTCTTATTCTCTTGAAAAATGTGGGCCGGCGGAAATATTGGATGTTACTCGAAATCACAAATTTGTCCTTATTCGACGGGAGGGCGCTTGGGAAATTGTAAATAATATGGATCACCTTAGGGCAGAAGAAAAGTTAAGGAAAGCAATTGAAGATTTGAAAGAATTAGATCGCTTGAAGGATGCGTTTTATACAGATATTTCGCACGAATATATTACTCCCCTTACAGCGATTAAAGGATTTACTGAGCTGCTCTTGGACTCTAATAATTTATTCGAGAATCAAGTAGCAGATTTACAAGCAATCTTGAGAAACGAGGCGCGCTTAGAGCGCTTAGTGGAGAATATTTTAGCCTATTCCAGATTGAAATCGGGGCGTATCCCATTTGAAAGAAATAAATTTCGAGCATCTGATGTTATTAACGAACTTAAAAAAGAAGTTGCACCATTACTAGAGTTGAAACAATTAAATATCGAGGATGAATTTGCCCCCGATGATGAACTAATTTTTGATCGATTTGAAATAACGACTGTGATAAGAAATCTTTGTTCAAACGCTATAAAATTTTCTTTTCCAGGTGGGAAAATTCTTATTAGATCCACCATCAAAGAAGGTATTTGGACTTTGTCTGTACGAGATTTCGGCGTTGGGTTAGCAGCAGTAGATCTCCCTAAATTATTTACTCGTTTTATTAAACTAGAAACATCCAGAGAAATGAATAGAGATGGTATTGGAATCGGCTTGGCAATCTGCAAAAGCATCATTGATGTCTATGGGGGAAAAATCTGGGTGGACTCAGATGGTCTTAAGAAGGGATCGACTTTTATATTTCAATTAAAAATCAATTAGAATTTTTGGATTGGATACTGACTTTCCAACCATTCTAAGCTTTTGATCGATTCAAAAATCTCCTATAGCACACCACGTTTTTTAGTTAATAAATCTCCATAAAATTTTAGCCGGCGGTTGCGACAATAATTTAATATATCAAAGAATTCCCAAAAGGGACAAGCATTTTATCTCTTAAATCGAATTTATAATAAGCGAGATTCAATAAGAAGAAGGAGTTGATCCTATGATTGGTGCGTCAATTGAAGAGATTCAAGCAAAGAGGATGATTGGGAAAGAGGTGCAGATTCGAGGCTGGATATATCGGAAGCGGAAATCCGGGAAAATACTCTTTTTGATCATCAGAGATAGAGGCGCGCTTCTGCAGTGTATCTTTGAAGAGGCGCTGGTCGGTACTACTATTTTTACAGAAGCCGATAAAACCACTATTGAATCCTCTGTAGAAATTGTGGGCACGATTCGAGAAGAGGTACGAAGCCCCGGTGGGATTGAACTTTCCGGGAAAGAAATTAAAATTGTGGGCTTGGCAGAAGTCTTTCCGATTACCCGCGACCAAAGTGTGAAATTTCTACTGGATAATCGCCATCTTTGGCTTCGTAGTCGTCAATTAACACTTATATTACAGATCAAAGCGGCGGTCTTTGAAGCGGCCCGGGACTGGTTTAAATTAAATGGATATTTAGAAGTACAAGGACCTATGTTTATTACGGCGGCTGTTGAAGGCGGTTCGACCTTATTTAAAATGAAATATTTTGATATGGAAGCCTATCTCACCCAATCCAGTCAATTTTACTTAGAATCGCTTATTTTCTCGCTTGGTAAAGTCTATTGCATTGCCCCTTCTTTTCGGGCAGAACAATCACGCACTGTGAGACACCTTACCGAATTTTGGATGCTGGAAGCCGAGATTCCTTTCTGTGATCTCAAACAGAATATGGAGATCCAAGAAGCCCTCATCGCCCATGTATGTCAATTCGTTGCGAAAACCAAAAGTGAAGAATTAAAAACTTTTGGTCGGGATCCCGCCAAGTTGATGATCGACCCTCCTTTTGAACGGCTCTCTTATACTAAAGCAATTGAGGAACTCAATGAATCCGGCTATAAGATTGAGTGGGGGCAGGATTTAGGCGCGGAAGATGAACGCGCGCTTACTATTAATAGAACAGCTCCCGTATTTGTATATGATTATCCGCGCGAAGCCAAAGCTTTTTACCATAAAGTGGATCCCACCAATCCAAAAGTGGTCAGTTGTGCCGATTTGCTGGCTCCCGAGGGCCATGGCGAAATAGTAGGAGGAGGGCAACGCATTCATGAGCCGGAAGAACTCTTGCAGCGTATCCAAGATGCCGGATTAAATGCCGCGGATTATCAATGGTATATCGACCTACGAAAATATGGCACTGTTCCGCACGCGGGATTTGGGTTAGGGATGGAACGTTTTGTCAAATGGATTTGCAAATTGGACAACATTCGAGATACTATCGCCTATCCCCGCACAATCCGGCGATTATATCCTTAATTTCTTTCTGTTCTAATTATCTTTTTCCAGCTGAGGCCGATTCCAGACGAAATGGACGTGTTCTTCATCACAAATGATGGCTTTAGTGAATGGATAATGATTGATTACTTTTAGAAAATTGGGAACTAAATCAGCCCAGATATCTACGATCCGTAATTTTTCCGTTGGTTCAATTGATACCTTGCAGGTAGGGCAGCTAATCGTTTCTGGGTACATATTCATTTCCGGATGCGCGACTGTATCTGGATACCACATCACGAGGACCCGGCATTTACTACAGAAATAAATCCCAAAGGGGTATCCCTCCGTATCTTCTGGCAAGATATCACATTAGGGATTTTTACGTGTAGTGACTCTGCACCCATCGTGTTCAATAATAACCGTATCTTCTGCCTGTGAAATAAAGATATCTTTCTTTTCTGCCAAAGGGTGATATTCATGGAGCAATCCAATTCGGGTTAACTCTCGAATTCCTAAAAGTACCCCTTCTTTTAAATCCCGGAGTAGCCAGCGCCTCGCAAAAGGAAGCGTCTTATATTTATCACTGACTTCTCGGATGATTTGCCGTGCAGCTTTGGAGCGTACGGGGCGTTTGACCGGAACGAGATTGTAAATATAGACTGGGGGCATATCATGAACAGACCCTGTGCCTGTTGTTGCGAAGAATTCAACGGCATAGACTTCGCCTTCTGTTATTTTCTCTCCGGCAGGAAGTGCGACTGAGGGAATGGTCTTTTTTCCATGGAGTTCCCATTGATCCAGGATATGGCCTGAGAGATCTCGAACGGGTCGATATCCCCGATCCTTAATTGCTTTCTCGGCTAAGGCACCTAGTTTATGCGTTTCGGCATTTGGTTTGAGGGCATCGATCACGGCTTGGAGGGCTGCATTGGCGGCTTCTACAAGCTTGTCATATTTTTCGTTAAAGGAAACGGTGAATGCGCCATCGGCAATATAGCCGTCTATTTGTACGCCGAGATCTACTTTGACCACATCTCCTGCTTGAATTACAGTGGGATCGGTGGGTCCGGAGGCAGTATAATGAGCCGCGATATTATTTAGGGAGACATTCACCGGGAAGGCAGTTGCGCCGCCTTGTTCTATTATAAATCTCTCAATAATATCACAGATATCAACGACTTTAGCGCCTATTTTTACTTGTGGCTTAATCAGTTCGGCGGACTTATATTGAATTTCTCCGGCTTTTTTATAGGATTCAAATTTCTTCTTCTCTTTCTCTTCTTCGGTTTCTTCTTCGGTTTCTTCTTCAATTTTCTGCTCATTTTTTGTTTCGGGTTTTTTTTCTGACATTTTTGACCCCTGAATAACTAATAATAAAAATTAACGGTTCAAATTAGGAAAAAAAAGTTAACGGTTCAAATTCGGAAAAAAAAAGTAATTATTTTAAAATTTTAAAATTCGTTTAAATTCTTCAGGTTCTTGCCCTTCGTCGACAAAGATTTCTTTTTGGACTCCGGCTCGTTCCACTTCGAATTTGCGAGAGATTTGTCCAGCAACCACTTTTTCTTTTACATTGGATGTGGATCCTATCCAAATATACACAGTCTCATTGTTTCGATCATCAAGAATGAAGACATCCTCTGAATCCAGACTCTCTTTCGTGCAAGGCACTTGGATATAGATGATATCATTGATTGTTGCATACTCTTCACTGGAAACCCGATACAGAACGGGCTCCATTGTATTTCGTTCCACATGTTTCAAGAGGCTTTCTGCGACGTTTTTATCCACGATTTTAAGCCCTCCCGACTTTCCTAAGGCTTCGCGCAAATTTTTAGGTTCTGATCCTTGGTCGACTGAAGTAATTTTTGGTTTTCCTCGGCGGGAGACATCAAGCACTGTAGAAAGGTGTGCTGCCGTGAATTTTTCATCAACTGATGATTCTTTCCCAAT
>CAYGYC010000283.1:0-2234 GCA_964353755.1 uncultured archaeon
CAGGTAGCAAATGTATTGCTTGTTATGATAAAATCTGAAGGTCTATTCAATTGCTTTTGGGACTCAGTTTCCAGTCCGCCGAACTGAAAAACCGGAACAATTATAGTTTCTTTTATGCTCTTACCCCATATTATTATGAAGAAGGAGAAAAAAAATATCACAGCATAATATATTCGTCTTCTTGATAATATGCTTCTTCTCACAAGTCCTGCTAATGTCCTCATTTCAAATCCCTAAAGGAATAAATTGCGTTTAAAATATCACGGAACTATTTGAGCTTTCTTGACCTCTACGACGATTTTCTATGTCTTCCAGTCTCAACTTAGCTCCTGCTGATTCTTATATTACAAATATTTATAGACATTCGCCAGTCGGTTTTTTCAATGACTGAAGCTTATATCCGAAAGCAAACAATGGAGATCCTATAATCTCGCACTCACGCAGCTGATCGACGAGGAGTTCACCGAACAGCCTTTATACGGGGTGTCGCTAATGATGACGAACTGCCTGCGGGCGATGGATCACGGAGTCAACCCCAAGCGCGTGCGGCGGCTGAAGGGGATGATGCGGCTGGAGGCGATTATCCGCGTTTGCGTCCTGTCATCAACCGGGAAGTCATTCCTTCGGGCCTCTGGCTTGCCCCGCACCTTGAATTATCTCTTATTTCCACCCCATATTATAAACCACCAACTCTTTATAGCCGCTGTCCTTTTCTTGAAGGGCATAGAGACGATTTTTTATCCCCCTTACGGTGAATGAGCTTGGACGGCAGAGATTTTTCATGTTAGCCAAATTCATCCTTCCGATAAAGATTCCATCGGAATCGAAAATATCATACATGAACTCCCCGGCTTTTAGGCCGGCTTCATAAGTCAGGACAAACAGCCGCCCCTGGTCATCAGTATATAAACCGCGGAAAGGAGGCCAATGCTCTGTAAAATAGAAATTTTCTGCTAAAGGATCGCCCTTTGGCAAAAGCTCAAAGTAGGCTTTCTTGACCTCTTCTGAAACAGTCGCAGGCTTATAGGCTTTCCTTATTTTTTGCTTTAAATTTCCGTCAAAGTCATAGACACAGATTTCATATCCTTTGGCCGTGTTCGCGATATAAATTCTATCCCCCGAAGCTCTGTAAATTATCATATCTCGGTTCACCGGACTTTTGACATTCATGACATTTGGATACTGAAATGTATCAAGCACTTTGACGTCTTTAAATTCTGAATTGCACAGGCCGACAAACTGTTTTCGCCATTCCGGCGTATCTTCTCCCCAAAATATGAGATATTTACGGTTCCTCAGTGGGACTACGCTATACGTTTTCTCCAGACGAGCCTCCCTGAGGAATCGGCCTTCCCGATCATAGACCAGAAATTTTGCCTTGGAGGGATCTTTGGCCATAACATCGTTTTCCGAGTTGATTAATACCATTCCTCCGTATTCCAACTCTCCCGGTCCCTGCCCGAACCTCACAAAGGATTTTAGAAAGCGTCCCTCCGGACTGAATTTGAATACATAATTGTCTTTGCTCTGCCACTGAATTATAAAAATATTTCCTTCCGCATCGACATCAAACGTCTCGATGCCGGTCAATCCGATCTTCAATATATCTTCCTTTTCTGTATCGATGGAAAATGCCCGCTCTAGAACAGGAGTCCCGGATTCCCCCTTAATTTTATAAGGTTCGATATGATTAATGATGACTTCCACCCCAGCTTCTTTTGTTCTTTCGATTTGCTGTTGTCCTTGGCAACAAAGGCATGCGAAGAGAAGCGCCATAATCACGGAGAAAAGCTTTTTCATCGTTCCGTTCCTCCTTTTTTTGAATAAGCAGAAATGAGCAGCTGACGGGAGTTGGCCATGAGCTAGAATTCCCAATGGACGCCGTCCAACGTCTCAATTTTCTGTGCTCCAATAAAGACCGAAACAAGGCATAAAACCGCAGGAATTCTCCACATGACATTAGGGATGTTTCGTAGCATCTTTTCCCCTGTCCGCTGCTTGTCAAGAGAATAGCACTATTGGAAAAATGAGTCAATATGATGAACGGCAGACCGCTCCCCGTGTTCCGCCCGTGGGGACAGGGCGGGGACAAAATCGCTAAAAATGGCTCAGTTTTGCTTTCTCAGGCTTATATCGGCAGGTCTCCCTCGACCTGGGCAGACAGGACCAACCAATAGACGGTTACAGCTCCTCTATTCCGAGGGCTACCGTCCTTTGAGGGGAAGCCGACGAGG
>CAYGYC010000283.1:2244-5957 GCA_964353755.1 uncultured archaeon
GAGGAGAATCCTAGATAAGCCTAAGTTCAGGGTTCGCTCGATGAGCAATTCGACCGGTGGAGGATTTCCAATGTTCCTAAAACCTGCTTCAAACCTGATTTTGATGACCAAATCTTTTTCCGTCAGAAGCAAGGGAGATATACTCAGGAGGCTATAGGAAACCCCCGAACCCGCGATGACCACCGACTGAAAATCTTCGCCTCTTTGAATTGTCCCGAGGTCGAAAACGAATTCATGCTTATCCAAATAATTGATGCCGACGCCGGACGGCTGAGCCTCCCCGCACGGCCATCTAACCTTCCCCCGAATGGCCTCTTTTACGGCGTTGTCCGGCAGGTCCTTGGCAAAGTAACCATCGAGAATCACCACTCCGTCGGGAAATGAAGCCGTCACGTTGCCACCTATCACTCCGCCGGAAACACTTCCATCCTTGTTCTGGACCCCAAATACGATTGTACTCAGGTATGGCGGAATCTCGTACACTTTCGCAAAGACCCGCACGGCATTTTGGGCAAACGCGACGTCGATACAGATAATAATAAGAAAAAAGAAGATTTTAACTTTGATTTGCTTTCTCATGGGAGCCGCCTTATGAGTTATTTTCATCCCTCATCCCATATACAGTTCAAATCAGAAAATATTCCTATTTTAAAAAGAATAGACCTCTTTTCCCGCGTCCTCCGAGGGGACACCACGGGGACAAAATCGCTAAAAATGGCTCAGTTTTGCTTAATCAGGCTAGAAAGAATATTATGTGTCCTTCAGCCCCGCCAGCCTATTCCAGGCATAGTCGAGCTCGGACTGGCCTAGTTTGTCAGTAGGGCGCCATTCTTCTACACCGCGTCCGAGACCGACGAAAAGTTGAAATTTTTCACTTTGAGTGCCGGGACGAAGGCCGACTGTCCCACTTCTCCTCCAACAGCCCGTACCGGCTTCGAACAGGTCGCCTTAATGGCGGCCGAGCAGCGGATGGAATACTTTTTATGATGGGTGATGTCGAGATAAGCGGGGAGTCTATCAAACTCCCCGAGGAGGTGCATCACATCATCATGTTATCTTATTCCTAGAGGGGAATCGAAATTATCAGCAAGAGGGAAATCTTAACAAATTTTTAGCAAACTTTTAACAAATTCATAACAACTCCCTGTCCCTCCTGAATTACATTAGTTATGAATGGCGTAAGGAGCCAAATTCAAATCAGGAGGAATGACATGAAAAAAGTCATTGCCGTCATGGGTTTTTTGAGTCTGGGGGTTTTTTTCTCGGGGGCAGCGAAAGCCGCGACACCGCCGCATTTTTTCTTCGGCGGATACGCCGAAACGGCGCACTTCCTCACGTATCAAGGGTATGGGTTCGGGGGTGAAGTCGGCGTTCAGGTTTCCCAGTTGTTCAGCCTGGTCCTCGAGGGAGCGACGGGAACCGCAACGGTGGACTACGACTCCAATAGCCAATATTATACGTCTCACGAAACGATCAAATTAGCCGGGACCCCCTTCATCTTCTCCGTCCATTTCACGGCCCCTCTCGGGAACCACGTCCAGCCCTACGTCGGGGTGGGAATCGCATCATGGAACCTCAAGGTGACCGATGAGTATAGCTATCAAGATTCCTATTATCCCTCATCCTCTTATTCGACATCGAAAACCTGGGAATTGAAAAGTATCGCTCCGATTTTTAAGATCGGGCTAGCCGTCTCGCTCACCCCGAATGTCTGGATCGTCGGAGAATACCGACAGATCGTCGCTAAAGACAAACTTAAGAACACGAGTTCCTATTCGACCTCGGAAAACGACGTCTATTTCGGGAGTGCCGATCTCAAACTGGGTGTCCGCATCGTAATATGAAGAGCTGCAAAGGCGGGATCATCGAACGGGCGAAGTCAACTCGGAGGGAAAGAGCCGGCCGGCTACTCTTAGAAAGAAACCCGTGAGACGGGTGTCTTTCCAACGGACACTTCGCTTCTTGCCTTCCTTCCGGCAGAGGTCGGAGATGCTCGCTTCGCCCCGCAGGCCCTCGAGGACGATCATGATCTTTTCCTCGGCGGAGAACTTCCGGCGAGTCTGCCGCTTGATCTCCCGGACAATCGATTCAGGGCTTCCCTGTTTCCCGGTCATTCATTCCTCCTAGCTTGGTTTTTTATTGGAAACCATAGCTTAGGAGAAATCAATCCCTGTCCAAATTTCGCTGACGTCAAGCAATTTTAATATCTGATGGAAACGTCTTAATATTTTTGTAAAATGAAAGAATTTATGATTATATCACCACTGACGAGCCAAAATGTTTTATTTATATTTATTTTATTTCTTCTATGTATTGCTGTGGAATAGCATCAATGAACTCGGACCTGCCAGCGATTTTGACCTTTGTTATGTCTCTATTCCTTTTTTCAGAATGCAACAAATACAATTCTTTTTTTGCACGTGTCATGGAGACATATAATAATCTACTATCTTCTCCCTTGTCCTTGGTTGTCGCATTTTCACGAGGCAATACATTATTTTCTAGACCTACTATGAAAACATAATCAGCTTGGAGCCCTTTGGCCTTTTTCATTGTAAGAATTCGAACACTACATTCTCCTGAAGGCACAGACATGCTTCTAATCTCTTCAACAGCAGAATCTAATTCATCTGAAAAGTTTTTAATATTTTGGTGCCAAATTTTCAATTTATCGATTGTTTCAGATATGAAACTACTTGCATCGGAATTCGAACTATAAGATTTTCGTAATGAGGCAATAATTTCTACTAATTTTTTAAATTCTTTCTTATCTTTTAAAGTCTTTATTTTTAAGTATAGAGTATTTCCCTTTCCAACGTCCTTCCAGTAACTACTAATTTGTTTAAAAGCATCTTCTCTTTTCTGCAAACTTTCCTTTTTGCCTTTATATTCTGTCTGTACTGCTGGAATATCTGTGGCTCCTCTATTTATGATTTCTTCTATTAGAATCCGTAAATCAAAATCATTAGTAGGATTTTTTAGCCAATTTAATAAAACATGAATCAAATATATATCAGTTTTTTCTAGGGCATATTCACATGAAAAATCAATAAATCTTTTCCTGAGCGCCAGTTTTATTGGCTCAGCATAAGTAAGTCTTGGCACGAGTATCAACACATCATATGAAGGCCCTATTTCCCTTATTTTCCAAGCTATAAAACTTGCCTCAGGATTATGGTGGGGAAATTCGACTAACTTTATTTTGATATCTGATTTAATCTTAAAGTTAATTTTTTTTAAAATCTCTATGTCCCCTCCATTATATTTATGAACCATATGATATGAACCTTTTAATATATTAGGCGGACATCTCCAATTTTTCAGCAAGCTGCGAACTACAGCATTGGGTGCATAATCCGTGCTGAAATTCCTTATATAAGCAGGATCTCCTCCTCTGAAACTATAAATACTTTGATAATCATCACCAACTACAAAAAGATTATTCGTGTAACATTTACTTAATAATTTAATTAATTCCCACTGAGCATGGTTAATGTCTTGGTATTCGTCCACTAATAAATGCTTTGTAGCCGTTTGTACTTTTTTCGAAATATCTTCATTATCTCTGAGAAGTTTGCAAACTAACGAGATTTGGTCATCATGGTCTATATAATTAAATCGTCTTAGTAAGTCCTCATATTGTTTGCAAATCACGCATCTCAAATTTGAGGTTTCTTCGCATTTTCCTTCCTGTCTACATTTAATTGTTTCTA
>CAYGYC010000284.1:0-5953 GCA_964353755.1 uncultured archaeon
GTGGAGGCATAAGTGACATAACCCGCGAAGCATTGGGAAATCAATCGTACATAATTCCGGTAATTAGTGGGGCGCGCGTAATTGCGCAGATGATCCAAGATAAGGTGGGGAATGCATTTGATGTCAGCGCCAAAGAGACGGCATGCTTTCTCCGCGGGGATCCCTATGGAGAAATTACCGTATCGTACCAACCACGGAAATCTTAAGATTGAATAGCGTAGCTATGTAAAACTTTTTTTCAACCACTTAATTAACGCCGTCCAGCTCCCCTCGGGATATTCCGCGTGTTTGGCTCCCGGGATTACGTAAAATTCTTTATTCTTGCTGGGCACTTCATCAAAAAATGCTTTTTCAGTTTCCACAGAAAAAAGTTCATCATACTCCACAACGGATACGAACACCGGGATGTCCATGGTCACCGGGAATTTAAATTTCTTTTGGAATTTCGCCGCATTGAGGATGTTTAAGAAGCGAGGGGTGTATTTGAAAGTCATTAAGGGATCATCGAGTCCCACCATGCCGTCCCGTTTATACTCAAATACGGGTTTGGTATAGGCAAAAATAAATTTGAAAAGAAGCTTGAACTTTTTGCCTGCTGACATTTTAGGATAGGCACTCGGTTTAATGGTTCGTCCAACAGAGACGAGTATCAACCCATCAATTTTCTCTGTACAGTGTAATAGGGCTTCAAAGGCTACCAGATTCCCTAAACTATGTCCTAGTAACACGATTTTCTCAAATTTCTGTTTCAAAAAAGCGATGGTTTCACAAATATCCTTATATAAACGATCTTTACTGGGATAATCGCCTCTTTTTCCATCAGCCATGCCGTGACCTCGCAGATCCAAGGCAAAAATGGAATATCCGGCATTGGATACGGGTTTTCCGATAATATCGTAAACTCCGCTATACGCCGTTATGCCATGAAATATCAGAATTGCCGTTTGGGATAAGGTTGGTGGGTCCCACGCCCTTAAAAATAAAACTTTTCCATCCGAGGCCTTAATGAGATGATGAGCCCCTTTAAATTCCGCTCGCAACTTAACTACATCAATTCCCATGAAAATTACCTTTAAATCCTAATTTGTAATCAGTTTATTATTCATTCTATGTAATATTTTAATGTTCTTTAAATTAAGTGATTTAATGGATGAAGCTTTCAATATAGTATTAGTGGGCACGGGTGGACAAGGCGTAATTGTCTCTTCCAGTATTTTAGGCTGGGCTGCGCTGAAAATGGACAATACTAATAAGGTACGATCAGCTGAAACGCATGGAATGGCCCAGAGAGGCGGTACGGTGATAGTGCATTTACGATTTGGTCCTGCGGTGGAGAGTCCCTTGGTGAAAATCAACGATGCGGATGCGATGCTGTCATTTGAGATTGTTGAAGCGATTCGGTATTTAGATTTTCTAAAAAAGGATGGGATTTTGCTGATTAATGATGAAATAGTCATTCCACCGATCTTATTTCGCGGACAGCATGCAACTGTTAATCCGGATTTTTGTATTGGGTGTGGAAACTGCAGAATAAATTGTGCAGTGAATACCTATTATCAACATCCCAAGGCATTTGCAATTATCAATACCCCCGCTTCTACTGTTTTAAATGGGAGATGTGAAATTTTAGCGGGATGTACCGGCTGTCAGAGATGTATGGAAATTTGTAGCCGGAATGCGATTCAAATTATAAAAGAAATTAGTTATCCGGGGTATATCGAGATAGAAAATAAAATAAAGGCGGTATCAAAAAAAGGGTTCATTATCCCGGCTTCGAAGGTAGCAGCAGAGTTGGGTGATGTTCGAATGGCAAATATTGTGATGATTGGAGCACTATTGGGGTTCAAAAACGTGCCATTGGATTTAGAAGTAGTAAAAGAGGCGTTAAAAATTATTTTAAACCCAAAAATCATTGCCCTGAATTTGAAAGCATTAGAAGCAGGGAAAGAATTAATAAAAGAATATATAAAGGATTAATATCACTAATTTTCAATAGGTTTTATCGCCTGTTCGGGGCAAATTTGCTCACATACACCGCAGCCTTGGCACTGATTTTCTAAGATGCGAATTTCATTTTTTTCTTCATCGATAAAGAAAGCAGGGCAGCCGAAAGTCGCTGTACAAATGCGGCATTGATTGCATTTATCCTTATCTATGGTATAAAGTTGTATTTTTTCTCCCTTTTTCTGCTTGGCGCGGGTTTCGAGGATGGAGCAATTTCGACGCGAGATTAATAGCGCGGGACCTTCGCGATATGCAATGGCCTCTAATATCACTTTAGTGGTGGTTTGTAAATCGTAGGGATCAAAAATTCGAATGAAATCCACGCCCAATCCTTTTGCGAGTTCTTCAATTAAGATCCGTTTCGTTTTTTCCCCAGTAATACGAATCCCGGTTCCGGGATGGGGTTGAAAGCCGGTCATGGCAGTGGATAAATTATCAAGGACCAACACATTCACCCGGCTCTTGTTATAAACTAAGTTCGCAAGGGAAGGTATTCCGGCATGGAAAAAGGTGCTATCGCCAAGAATGGCAAAAATGGGGCTCTTGTCTCCCGATTTCGAAATACCATTTGCCATTCCTATAGATGCCCCCATGCATAGGCAGGTTTCAATGGTTTCTAGGGGAGGATAAAAGCCAAGAGTATAGCAACCGATATCTGAGCTGTAGATAAAGGGGATTCCTGCCTTTTTTTCTGCACCCTTCAACGCATAAAAACAGGCTCGGTGGGGACACCCTGCGCACAGGACTGGCGGGCGTGGGGGGGCTACGACGGATTCTTGCGACTCTTCAATTGGGGTAGCCACGGGTTTCCCAAGAAATTGATTAATTGCCCGTTCAACGATTTGTGGATTTAACTCGCCATTTCGAGGCAGGAATTTTTTGCCAATAACTTCGAGTTTAGGGTTAACCTCTTTCGCATACATGCGCACATACTCTTCAATGAACGGCTCTAATTCTTCAACAATAAGCACGCGATCTAGATGTTTAATACACTGTTCAATTAATTTTTGAGGAGGAGGAAAGGTCGTGGCAAGTTTCAAATAGGAAATCGTATCCTCTATACCATTATCTTTCAGATAATCTATAACATAGGCGTGCGATAATCCGGAAGCGATGATTCCAACCTTAGAATCCTTATTTATTTGCAATTTATTGAATGGAACATGGTTAACCGCCTCCTCTATCTTAGTAAAACGCTCAAGCATGACTTTTCTATAGATTCGGGCATTCACGGGCAGAAACGTCCATCGGACTTTGTCATGATCGAATTGACCCTTCTTAATACTTGGCTGAATCTCGCCCAGGATAACATCCCCTCGTGAATGACTTAATCGCGTGGTGCTCCGCAACATCACTAGCGTGCCCAGTTTTTCAGAAAAATCAAACGCAAATTTCGTCATTTCTTTTGCTTCACTCACGTTACTGGGCTCAAATACGGGGCAAAGGGCGTGTTTTGCAAGAAGACGATTATCCTGTTCATTTTGAGAACTATAACATTCCGGATCATCGGCACTGACCAGAATAAAACCGCCTCGAGCCCCGGCATAACATGCGGTGACGAAGGAATCTGCCGCAACATTTACGCCCACATGTTTCATACATGCAGCCGCTCGCAAATCACACATCGACCCGCCGAATGCCGTTTCAAAAGCGACTTTCTCATTAATTGACCATTCCACATAGATGTGGGGGTAACTTTTTGATATTTGCGCGAGGGTTTCCACAATTTCTGTCGAAGGCGTCCCAGGATAGCCGGCTACAATCCGCACACCCGCTTCCAAAGCACCCCTTGCTATCGCTTCGTTTCCAAGTAGAATTACCTTCTCACCAGGTGAATCTAACTCAAATACAGCTTTTACTAATCCAAACACATCCTTGAGTTCTAAAGATATTTCAATTATTATGGTATTACTTTAAAGTTCATGGTTTTAAAATGGCTATCAAAACTTAAGGCGGTAGAAATGTTAAACTTTTGCATTAATGCAAATGATGTGCAATCAGTGAAACTAAAGAATTGATCTTTATAGGTTTTAAAAATAGAACAAGCAGCTGCTTCAATTTCAGGATCTACCCATAAGATTTCAATAATTTTAGATGATTTAATTAAATCAAGGACTTTAACGGCTAAATCATGTCGTTCAGTATCAAATAAAACGTGTGTAACGCTTTCATCGACAATATAATTTGAAGTAAAAAGGCGCGTAAATTCCAATTTTTGCGTTTTAATATCATTTAGAACTTGGAGTATTAATTCATGGTTAGGATCCTTCTTATTGATTCGAGCGATGAATGGACCCGCATCAATGAATAATTTCATTTTTCGCTAGTCCTCTTTTTATAGAGAATTTCATCTACATGATTTGAGCCTAGCTTAACATCAGCGGAACCTGGCTCAAGAGTAAATAAAGGATCAGCGGGATTGAATCCTTTTTCCTTTCTTATCCATTCTAAAATAGCAATTTTTAATGCATCCCTTTTTGAAATGTGCTCACGTTTACAAATTTCTTCGAGTTCCTTAAATTCGGTAGAATCTAAATTAGTTTGAATATTAGTCATTATCAACACCATATAAAGTCATTATCATCAGTAATGGTGATGATTGATGAATTAAAAAATTTTCCCTTCTTTTATTGAAATGGTACTTGAAGAGTCAAAAGTTGTAACTATCATAACCTTTCAAAAGAATTGTGAATGTCAAAAGTATTATTAATGAAATTATCATTCTCCTTTTATTGTTGATGGAATACAGATGCGTGATGGATCATTTCAATGTGAAAAATGTAATCTTACTGGTTTTTTAAAATCTTGATTTTTAAAAATTTATATACTCTGTATGACCAAATATACATGATTACTATGAGTGTTCTTTCAGTTAGGATTGATTCTGAGATAGAAGAAAAACTACGTTTTCTTATGGAAAAACGCAAAATAATAGATAAATCAGCATACATTAGACAATTAATTCAGAAATCACTTCATAAAGATCTAGTTGATTATCTTTGCGATGAAGTTAAATCACAACGCATGAGTGCATGGAAAGCGGCAGAGATGGCTAAAATATCATTAATAGAGATATTGAAAGAGTTATCACAAAGAAATATCTTTTCTTATGATGAAACAGCCTTAAGAGAAGATCTTGAATTCGCCAAAAGGGAATAGAACTTGATAGGAGTAATCAATGCTTCACCGTTAATTTATTTAGGCAAAATTGGATTAGTAGATCTGTTGCCTCAACTTTTCACCGAAATTTGGACATCTATTGAAGTTAAAGAGGAAGTATTAAAGTTAAAATCAGCGCCAGAAATTTTAATTCTTGAAGAAGCTTTCGCTTCATGGTTACAAATTCATCCGATGAGCGATTCTAAGTTACTAACGCAATTACTGGAACTACAAATCCATCGCGGAGAAGCAACTATAATTGCTATCGCTAGAGATCTAAAATATAAGAAAAAGGACCCAATTGCCATAATCGATGATTTAACTGCGCGAGAAATCGCAAGAACTTTTGATATTCCTGTAATTGGAACCGTCGGTATTTTATTGCGTGCTGTTAAAAAAGCCATTTTAACCCCTGACCAATTTAAAAATAAAATCCGAATGCTTGTCGAAGAAACTGATTTTAGAATGTCGGTAAAACTTTATTCTCAACTTTTAAACAAATTAAAGGAATTAATTCCTTAACTTAATCTTCTTTTCTTAAGAGAGATGCAGAATCCTTATCTAAAAAGATATAGGCATGCGGATGTTGTTGAAGGATGGAAGCCGGAAGAAGTGGTGTTACTGAGGCATCAATGGATAGGCAATCTCGAACTGCTTCAGCCTTTCGCCTATCCGGGCAGGTGCAAATGATGTGTTCCGCTTTCATTATTTGTTTGACAGACATGGATATAGCTTGCAGTGGGACTTCGTTTAAGGAGTGGAACCACCCCTCGCCAACTTGCTGCTGACG
>CAYGYC010000285.1:0-5927 GCA_964353755.1 uncultured archaeon
ACAACTTGAAAAATGTCCCCTTCCTTAATGTATTCTTTAGATTTCTTAACCATATTCATGTATTCTTCTTTAGTCGTATTCGTAATTGAATCAAGATTTTTTGGCTTTGAAAAAACCACATCGGTTTTATCTGCTGCTAATACAATCTCTTCAATATCATCTAATCTATTTTGGGTAGCGGCTATATCATCTTTTAAATCTCTTTTGTCTTCTCCAATTGCACAACATACGATTTCAAGTTCCCGTGTTAGATGATCAAAGGCAATTATATCCTTCGTATAGATAAATTCTGCATCAGGAACCGCGAGATCTGTTTTTTTATCATCGAGGTAGTCAAGAGAATATCGAATAATATCATACGAAAGATATCCAACAGCCCCGCCAATGAACCGTGGCTTTTTCTCGGAATTTATTACATCAGATTTCCCCATTGATGATTTTATGATATTAATGGGATCTCCTTCTTTTGAAATAAAATTGGAAAATGTTTTCCCTTGAAGTTCGACTTTGCCATTAGAGACTATTACTTTTCCAATTGGATTAACACCTAAAAACGAATACCGCGCTGATTTCGCATCCCCTTCACACGATTCTAATAAATAAGAGTACTTGGAATTTACCTGCTCTTTTAATGCCTTATATACATCGGTCGGGCTGATGACATAATATTTTATTGATTTTATAAGAGGTTTAACTAACATAATGCTCACAATTGTACATCAATGCACAGATTTGGTATAATTATAAATATTCTGTATAATTATAAATATTTCTGTATAATTATATACATTGACCAGATTTTAAACATTCAGATGATTTATACCAAGAAACACATGAGATTTAAAGAAAGTTATAAGAATAGGGAGAGAAAAACAACTTTTATTTTAATTCGATTGAAATATCATTTCGTAATCTCAAAAATAAAGCGGACGCTATAAAAATTTATTTTTTTAAAGGAACTTTATGAAATCAATGAAAAAAAGGTGCTAGAATAGGTTAATTTCCTTTAAAAACAGGTAAGATTAAATAGGATTGATTTTGAAAATCATGGAAGATCTTTTGATGAGCAGTAATATAGCCTTTATCATTTTGTGATCCTGCCAGATTTGAATTGATATCATATTTTGGGAAATTACTGGAGGAAATCTCTAGGCGGATTCGATGGTTTTTGGCAAAATATATAGCAGTCGTCCCTAAATTAATTTCAAACCGGTAAATTTTGCCCGGTTCTAAGAAGGAGGGAGTTGCTAAATCACCTTCACGAAAACGTGCCCTAAGACCTTCATCGAGAATATTGAAAGCTACTCGTCCATTGGGATGAACATCTACGAGTTTCACCATGAAATCAGTATCCTTGGCAGATGATGCGGCATAAAATACCAATTTAATTTCACCAATAACCTCCATACTTTCCTTTAACTTTTCAGAGGTATATACTAAGATATCCTGGCGTCTTTCAAGTTTTAATTGATTCATTGGTCCGCTTCCCAACAGCAAATTCCGTCCGCCTTTAGTGGGGACGGGGTTTGCCGGGTCAAAGTCATATTCATCGGGGGGTTCCTCTTGCGGCACCTGAGTTGAAAGAGTGCCATCTCCAAAGCAAGAATTTGCTTTCGATTGGGAATGGAGATAAACGTTTAGGGGCTCGGATTTTGGTGGCCATGAGTTAAAGTTACGCCACACCTTTTTATTTAGGATGAAAAGGCGTATCATGGGAACTTTATTAATATCCAGCTTAGATCCTTTCAACCAGTAGTCAAGCCACCAGAAGGAAAACATGCAATCAATAAATGAAATCATTATCTTTAGTTTCATGGGAGCTTGCATGGGATCGACGCCTCCGTGACTGAATGGCCCGAAAACTACCTTTAGATACTTTTTACAATAATCCGGAACCGTTTCCTGCAGGCGTTTCAGGTCATGGATATTTGATTCAAAAAACATATCATACAGCCCGCCGAGGATTAACATCGGGACTTTGGGTGTATAGTTAAATCCCAAAACATGGGTGAAAAATTCATAATTTGTGTCGAATTGGCGATGATAAAAAAGGGCCTTTAAAAATTTAAGAAATTGACCCGTATCTTTTTTATTTCCTTTCCAACTTAATCCCAGCTTCTCATTAATAAGATTAATCTGCGCGTCAGGACTTTCTAATTGCGCCAATTCCGCCCAGGATACTAAATATCTTGTAGGTTTCAAAGGTTCATTGTAGAGATTCGCCAATGGTTTTTGGGTTAATTGGTCGGTAATGCGATCTTTATCAAGAATGTCTAAATCGACTTGAGGCAGGGGGAAAGTAACCATATGATAAAGGGGATAAAGTGCAGCGGCGATTCCAAGCTGAAATAAGCCGGTAGGATGGGAAAAGAAATTGGCGTAGGAACATTGCGAAGGACTTAAACTTGTTAATAAGCCATCCTTATTTTCGGAGAGCGCTAATTGGGTCAACCCAAAATAAGACCCGCCCCACATTCCGATACGCTTATTATACCAAAATCGTTTCGCAATCCATTTGAGTGCTTCTTCTCCATCCACAGTTTCATGCATCATGAAAGTATTAGTCCCATACTCAGGGGAATGTACACAGCCTCGAACATCTTGCAGAATCGTAATAAAACCATAAGACGCAAAGAAGTAGCCGACAATACGCGTTAAATCTTTCCAATAAGGTAGTCTAATTAAGAGAGTCGGACCCTTTCCTCGTTTATCGAAGATCGGTTTGGGAAGATAAATATCAGTCGCAATCTTCGCGCCATCGTTTAAAGGCATGAAATACTCTTTCAAGCGGACTACATCGCATTCGGGGGGCTTGAGATGCACCATGCGCCTAAAACTGCCCCCCACTCTCTTAAATAACTTCATAGAGGGGATTAAAATATAATCCATGAACTTTACGAGGCGTGGAAGTAGAAGTTTTAGGATTTTAAGTGGGGGTTTCATCATAGGGAGGGCGAGCATTTTTAATGGCCAATCAATCTCCTTAGCATTAAAAGAATTCTCTTTCCGGGTCAAAAAGATCACCTGTTCGTTTTCTTAAAGATTTTTTTATATAGAAAAAATAATTTACTTAATTAAGTTATATGTCATTTACGCAAATTTTCGGAGAAATTCCGTTATTGAGAAGAACATTTCCGTTTTTGCTTTTGAAAAAAGTATGGCATGGTCCGATTCGAACCATTTAATAGTTTTTTCGCGAGAACTCACCTGATCATAGATCCATTGGGGGCTTTCTTTGGGGACAAATTCATCGGCATGCCCTTGAATAATGAGAATTGGCGCGGATACGCGGGTTAGTTGGGTATTATTTAGTTTAATTACTTTTTTCATCCGGCCGACAATTGCAAGGGGAATTTTCTCGTAACCCACCCACTTGCCGTTTGATATTTTTTTAAACGCGGCTTCATCATTTTGCTTCCAGTACTTGATGAACAGCTTGAAAAACGGAACGAGTTTAACCAAAAATCCTTTCAACTTCGTGGGAGCACTGATCGAGACAACGGCGCTAACGTTATTCGCAAATTCTCCCGCAAGATATAATGCCATGACCCCACCCATAGAATGTCCTATTAAGAACAATTTTTGCATCTCGTCTTTAAATTCTCTAAAGTTTTGCTTTAAAGCGGTGAGCCAATCCTCAACTTTTGTCACGGCTAATTCTTCTTTGGTCGTTCCATAACCTAGAAGGAGGGGTGCAAAGACCGAATACCCAGTCTTTTCAAAAATATATTGCCCAATTTCCCTCATATCGGAGGCAGAGCCACCTCCGCCACCGTGGATTAACATCACTCCGATATTCGATCCGTTTAGAAAGAATCCTTCCGCACCAGGAAGGACATTCTCGGGATTTTTTAATTTCATAAGGTGATCATCTCAGAAGCTCTCTTGGTTGCGGTCTTCTTCTGCATTATTTTCATGAACATATCAGTGCGGTCCTTCGGTGGCTCGATAACTTGCGCCTTCCGTTTCAGATGAATGGCTTGAGCGTCACAGGTCGGAATACAAACGCCACACCCAATGCAACGGTCGCGATTGATGAAAGCCACTTCATCCAATTCTATCGCATTCATCGGACAACGGTCAACGCAGACACCACATGCCACGCAGACATTCGGATCCACTTCAGAATAATAGTTTGTCGCTAAAAGTTGAGCAGGTTTATCCAACTTTTTGACGTTAGAGAGGATGCCGCAGCAACAGCCACAACATATGCAGAACCATTCACCTTTCTTGTAGTTGCCAGGCTGAATCACTAAGCCATCTTCCTGAGCATTCTTGATAAGCGCGATCGCCTCTTCCTTGGTCACTTCTCGGGCATTTCCTTGATCAATGTACCACTGGGAGTTTGTTAAACATCGCTCAGTTAATTTGTGCGCACATTTATGACCGAGGAGTTCCCGTTCTTGTACGCAGACGCAGGGCGCGATGGCGAAGGGGCCTTTCATTTGATCAACCAGTTTCCATACCTCATCATAGGGCATGATGCCCATATCTGGCGTGACCGCTGCATTGATAGGAATAGTACGAACTTGCGGGATTCCCGTCGAAAAAAATTCCTGCAGGTAGGTATCTAGGTACTCTTCAAGGGCTTCGACCTGCTGCTTGTTTAAATGATTAACCGCGAACTCAAAAAAACCAATCGCAAGAGGTGCATTCAAATAGAGCAGTGTTCCAGTTGTAGGATCTTCACCGTGATATATGAGACCTTTATCTTTCATAGATTGGAGCCTTTGTTCCGTTTCCTCTAAGGACATCCCGAGCTTCCGTTTCACGCGGCGCCAGATATCTTTAGCTGTGGCGGGGAAGAAATCCAAACACATGGCGAATTTAGCTTCATCAGGCGTAAAAAACGCCTTTAATACCCTAATATCCGCCCCGGTATCCGAAGCTGGAAAACCGATGGGTAAAGAATCCAGATGCTGTTGGAGCTTGCGGTAAATCTCATCTACTGAATCGGTCATGACTCATATCACCATGTTTCAAAATACTAGGTCGTATTTATTATATTTGTAACATTAAAGAAAGTGACTATCTATCTTAATGGACGTGGACTGAAGATCACAATGGAAACCATTCTGGCTGACATAGAAAAACAGATACGAGAGCAAGCTCCCGAACTCGCTCCGGATCGGAAAACACGGATGAATAAGATTTTAAATTCAGATAATCCGAACTTTGAATGTTATGGGATCAAAGTTTCAGCGATTGAGAATACCATTAAAGCGATTTATAAGAAGTATGCACTTACGATGAGGCAGTTCTAATTTTCAGTCGATTGATGAACTCAAATATTCAAGATTTAAAATTTGCGGGATTTCTGTTTCTCAATCGGTTTAAGAAGAATTTCAATGCAGATACTATCGCCGTATTTTATGAGGAACTTTCGAATCATTGCGATACTTGGGCCGTCTGTGATAGCTGTTGCATTACCGTGATTGGTCCGTTTTTAGCAAAAGATGAGATATTAGCCAAAAAGACCATCGAAACCTGGTCAAAAGCCAAAAATATGTGGATTCGACGGGCGTCGCTGGTGATTCTATTAAAAGTGATTATGACTCAAAAGGATTTTGAGGATCTTTATGTATTTAATTTAGCGGAAACCATGCTGCAATATCCTGAGGACTATATTCAGAAAGGAATCGGATGGCTTCTGAAGATATGCTCAACTTATAAACCAGATGTAATCTTTGAGTACTTGGAAAAAAATAAAAGGGTTTTTCCGAAATTAATCCTCCGTTATGCCAGTGAAAAGCTCCCCAAAGAAAAAAGAACGCTCCTTTTGACCAAATGACCCGTTCTAAGAGACCATTCCAAATAGGAAAATTATAAAAAAATGAAAACTAATCCACAATTAATAAATTAAAAAATTAATAAATTAAAATTAAAAATAGGAGGAAAAGTGCATGACAGGTAATAAATGCAGGAGA
>CAYGYC010000286.1:0-5914 GCA_964353755.1 uncultured archaeon
CTGTTGCTCGATCTTCCTAATTTAAAATATATAAGTTATAAAGATTATCAAGGAACGCGCGATTCTTTGTCAGGATACCGCGCTCAACTACAAGCAATTAAAAAAAATATGCCGCCATTCATCATGTTCCTATACCCCTAATGTCTTTTTTCTTTAATAATTTAGCAACTCTTATATTGTTATAGATTGGTGGTTGGTCGGACCTAACGATGAAGATATTCTTGATCGGAGACATATGAAATATGGCTATAAAATCAAAGAAATTCCAACAAAAGCTAAAGATTTAACAAAAACTGGTGATATGCTAACCGATATTCTGCGAGATATTCGGAATGAAAGGTCACCTCAGTGGAGTGGATCCACCTACCAATTAGGTCTAACGTGGGGCTATGCAACACTAGCAATTGCCGCCACATTATCGAATTATGAGAGTACGGGCGCCTTATGGGATGGGATCCAAGCCAAAATGAATTATGGATTGCCCGATTACTGGTTCATATACAATCCCTGGCCCCCTTTTCTACGCACCCTGACAATGCAAGGGCGCACTAAAATGATCCGCGTTCTGACAGAGATGGGGGTGATGAGCCTTCTCTATATTCAAGGAATTGAGGAGCCGATTGTCAATTTTTACAAGCAGCATTTCCCCGAAATGTGGGCGTTAAGCGTGAAGGATATGGAGGAAGGGGTTGTTACACCGAAAATGACTCTGGAATGCGTCCCTCCCGACTTACGAAAGAAGGAAACCTATACTAGCGAAAATTTTGCGTGGAAATACCCCGAAGGCAATCGGGTTAATCCTGAATCGCTGGAAATGTCGCTTGATGAGTTCTTAGATGGCGTCCTTTTGGATATCACCCCTGACTTTCCGTTGAATGAGAAGATCACGAAAGATTTAATTATCTCGAAGGGCATTGGTCGGGAAACCAAGTTTGTAAAATAAAAGGTGATCCTTATACCAGCTATTGTAAGCATTGGCGAGGTTCTACTAGATTTTATTTCAAATGAACCCGATACCGATTTAAAGAACGTATCTATGTTCCAGAAATTTCCAGGGGGCGCCCCCACAAATGTGGTCGTAGCCGCGAGTTGGTTAGGCGCAAAAACAGGCCTTATCTCACGCGTGGGAGCTGATCCCTTCGGCGACTTTCTTGTAGAAACATTGCAAGCAAAGGGCGTAGACACGAGTCAAGTTACCCGGGACCGCCAGCATCACAGCGGTGTGGTTTTTGTGGAATTAAAAAAAGCCAAACCGGATTTCACATTATATACAAATGTGGCTTATAACTTTATGAAAGGCTCAGATTTAAATAAAAAATATATTCAAAATGCGGAAGTATTGAACTTCGGAAGTGTGACCTTGTTGATGGAACCCGCCCGCCGTACCACCTTCGACGCGATTTCGCTGGCAAAAGGGCATTGTACGATTTCCTGTGATGTGAATTTTCGCCGGGATCTTTGGAAAAATAAGGAAAAGGAAATGTGGAAATTAGCGGGACAGGCATTAAAAGAGGTAGATATTTTAAAATTAGGCTTGGATGAAGCACTCCAACTCAGTGTATATTTAAATCCAACCCAGAATCAACCTACTTTAGATATGGCTTTAGAAAATATTTGTAGGACTTTGAACCCAAAATTGATAGTTGTTACGATGGGGGAAAAAGGAAGTCGATTACTTCAGATTAAGGAGCATAAAGTGCAGATCGATATCACCCAAAATGTTTATAAGGTTATAGCGGTAGATACGGTTGGAGCCGGTGATGCTTTTTTCGGATCCCTTCTTTACATGCTTCATAAACTACATAAACTGCGAAATCTTGGTGCATTAACACAAAAAGAGTTAAAACAATGTTTAATCTTTTGCAATACGTTTGCCGCTCTTTTTACGACCCTACGGGGCGCTTGGAACCTTCCGAAAATCGACGATATTATGAATATTCCTGAGATTAAAGAGAATTACATAAAGTAGTGAAATTCACATGCTTCAATTAGTAGCGATGGATTTAGATGGCACACTGGCAGAATTTGATAATCCCATCAAATCTACAACACTTGAATTGCTCCAGCAACTCCAAAAAGTAGGAGTAAAATTGGTTTTAACCTCTGGGAAATCTGCTTCGTATCTCGCGGGGTTGGTACGACAATCCGGGTTGAAAGAGATAATCATTGTCGGGGATAATGGGGGAGTGATTTGGTTTTCCCATGCTTTTCCTCCTCCGAAGCCTATTGTCATGGAAATGACCCCTGCCGCCCTAGAGGAATTGCAGAAAGTCCGGACCGCCCTTCTCGCTGAATTCGGGGATAAGGTGTGGGTCCAACCAAATCAGGTCACCTTCAGCCTCTTTGGAACAGAAGGCAATATCGAAAAAGTCTTTGCCGTCTGCGACCGCGTCTTCAAGGAAGAAAAAATAAAGCACTTAAAAAATTTTAAAACCGCAGGGGCATTAGATGTGCTCCCGATCAATATTGACAAAGGAGTTGCTTTGAACCGAATTCAAAAGGAGTTAAACATTCCTATAAAAGATACTGCAGTTATCGGCGATGGCAGTAATGATTTCCCTATGTTTTTACAAGGAAAAATCCGGATTACCTTTCCCCACTCTGCTAAACTCTTCCTCCAATTGGTCCCGAAAATTGTCCCGAATATCGATGCCGCCCTGAAGTTCCTCTTAGATCTTATCTGATTTGAGATTATGGATTCATCGGAATAAGCTAGTTTAAAAAAGAGAAAGATTGAATTATGCTCCTATCGAAATTACATACTACTATCGTTAATTCCTTTTTTTGAATTTACCTCACGATGATGTTTCTGATTTTTTTCCCGCTTTTAACATCCGTTTTTTGAAATCTTGATAGGAATCCGGTAATTTATACTGGATAATATTGGGCCACATATATTGTTGCTCGCAATCCCGACAGATATATTTACCAGGGGCTATCTCCAGCCATCGCGTATAGAAACTGACATTCTTTTTTACTATTTCGACTTCTTTTCCACAGCTTTCACATTTAATTAGCATTTCAAACGCGCTTCTATACAAGAACTGATACAAATTTTTTAAAGGCTATAATCCCTAATAAATTATCGATTACTGAACTAGAGTGAATTTACGGATTATTACTCAAAAGGATGGTTATGAAGATGAAAAAAGTGAGTGAAAAAGAGATGGCGTTCCGTGATGGCGATTCGGGTGTGAAATACATGCTCCGGGGTCCTAGTATTGATTGGGGCATATTGCTTTTGAAGCCGAATTCCAAGATGGGTGGACATTTACATGAGAAAGTCGAGGAAACCTTCTATTTCATAGAAGGATCCGGCAATATGATTGTCAATAATGAAAAAATTCCAGCCAAACAAGGCGATGCGTTTTTAATTGAGCCCAAAGAAAAGCACGACGTCGAAAACCCTACGAATAAACCGTTAAAGGTGATATTTATTAAAACCCCCTACCTACCCAAGGATAAAGTGGATTACTAATGAACGTGAGTGAAGCCATCCTCCATAGGCGGAGTATTCGCCAATTCACTGATAAACCGATCCCCATGGAGGATTTGATAAAAATCCTGGAAGCTGCCAGATGGGCTCCAACGGCAGCGAATCGACAGAAAACGCGGTTCGTTTTAGTTACGGACGAAGATCTTTTGAAAAAAATTGCCGCCGCTGCTAAGATTATTTTTTACAAACAGAAGCACGCCGCCCAATGCAAAGCGATGATCGTGGTGGTTATCGATTCAACAGCCTGGCTTGAAGAGGTTGGAGCTTCCATCCAAAATATGTTACTCCAGGCATTTTCTTTGGGCGTGGGGACCTGCTGGATTGGTGCTTTTGATAAAGAAATCGTACGAAGCTTACTAAATATACCCCAAAGTTACAAGTTAGTCGCCCTAATAGTGCTTGGTTATTACTCAGAGGAAGCAAAGCCAGCACCGCGCTTAGAATTGGGCAGTATTGCCTTCTTAAATCAATGGCGGAAACCTGTGGTAAAACCCGAAGGCGGAATTCTCCCCAAATCCGGGGTTATGTCTATTCTTATCACCAAGTATATGACCGACACCGAATCGCAACTCAAAAAAAGTCCGTTGGCCGAACCGAAAGACTAATTTCTCTATTTTTTATGAGATTCATTCAGAATTACTTAGAGCTTATATGGAGCCCCGGTTTCATTTTCACGTTGATATTCCCGACCATGAAATGAGCCCAATTGGCTTCTTCGGTGCCATTTGCGGTCCATTTGAGTTGAATCCGATACGATAGATTGGTTTCGGTGTTAGGAGTCGAAAATTTCAACGTGTCTAATAGTAAGGTGGAATTTAAGGGAATTTTAGCCGCTCCTTTTTTGTGAATAACACGATTGATGATTTCCCATTTCTCTAATGGGAACGCGACTTTATGGCGATTCACGCATTGTGCCCCTGTCCCGCCTAAAACGGCGGCAGTTGGATCTCCGGCGATGATTTGAGACCCATTAACTTCTAAAAGGTCATATTCCCATTGCATTTGAATGATTTTTGCGTAATCGTTAATGGCAATAATCGGGATTTCAAGTTCCGTATTAGGCGGAAAGATGGTTGTAGTCAAATCTGCAATTACGAGTAGAGGGCGACACGCCTCGGCGTACCAATAATAGGGGCGTTTTGGAGTGCGTTCGACGTCCACCAGCCCACCCCCGGCATACCCCCACCAGTCTGCAAAAAAGTGCCACCTAATGGCATTATACGGATTTCCTTTTTGGCTGTGAAAGATTTCGGTATGATATTTAGCCAGAAAGGCACCATAGAGAAGACTTGCCTCGATCCATTCCTGTCTATTTGAATAATATTTGGGATGGCCAATGAAAGTACTGGTGGAACCGAAAAAGCCGCATCTGCTCGACCATTGTACCAGTTCTTCCGCCGTTGGAGGCCAGCCAATATCCCCCCATTTCGTAGAAGTCTCCGCGATAGTCCAGAAGCCAAACTCAGAAATGAACCCTGATTTCCGCTTACGGGCACTATAGATACTGCCCCCCATGATAGAGCCATCATAGACATGTAAATCCTCTCCAAGCCCCGACGCGCGATGAATGGGGCGCGAGTTATCGATTTTTTTCACGGTCCCTTCTAGTACTTCATCCAACACCTGATTATCGTAATCTTCAATTTCATCCCGATTGGGTCTCGTAAACAATGCCGGAGGCTCATTATGGCAACACCAATAAACCACGCTAGGATGATTATAAAGAAAATAGATCATTTCACTAATTTGCTTGCAAGCTTTCTCTCGGAATCCGGGATTGCTATTTACACTGCTGTCATAAGCCCATTGGAGTGCAAAGTCCTGAAACACTAAGATCCCTTCCTTGTCAGCCGCATTGTAGCAGTCCTGACATTGCACGTGGGCATGGACTCCCACACTATTTAGATGGGCTGCTTTAATCAACTGGAAATCTTTCTGGTAAAAGGATTCGTTCACCTCTGCGAAATGCTGTCGCGGAATATAATTTACTGCTTTCAGGAAGAGGTATTGATCGTTCACCTCGAATTTCCAGGGGCTATGAGTTAATTTTACCCTCCGAATTCCGAAATTGGTCGATAACTCATCAGAGAGGTGCGATTCATGAATTGCTTGAATAGTTAATTGGTACAGATTTGGACCTGTTTCAAACTCCGTACTCACTGGAGCCCATATCACAGGGCTTTGAATTTGAATCTCTAAATCGAGGCGATTGGGACCTGGCTCCATTTCCATCTGGCAGGCGGCCTCGCCCTTTTCAGAATTAGCGCTGAGAAGTTGCAGATTCAGAGTTGTTTTTAAGAGACCTGAACTTTTATTTTCTAAAATTATTGCCACATGAATTAAACCCGTCAATTTAAGAGGCGTAATAAACACGTTCACAAGTGATACCGCACCGGTGCATTTCAAATAAACGGGTTG
>CAYGYC010000287.1:0-5903 GCA_964353755.1 uncultured archaeon
TGCAATTGTTGCTCATGTCACTGCGGGGCTCTGAAAGCGAACAAAGAACATCACTTCAAGACCATCAAACCGAGCAATTACCGCCCTTCTATGAATGTTGAACTCTGTGCGAAATGTGAAACCTGCTTAAAGAAATGTCCGATGGGAGCAATTTCTTACTTTGAAGAGGAAAAAATGGTGGTAAATTATGAAGTTTGCATCGGTTGCGGCGTATGTGCAACAAATTGCCCAAAAAAGGCTATTTTGATGCAAAAAGTCCGACAAGATGTCCCTCCAAAAGTGAATTTGATTGGCAATAAGATGTTTATGCAATTGTTAGGAGATCTTTTAACTTCTTAAGACCTCTTTTAATTTATAATAGGAAGGTTTGGTATGATCGATTCTAATGACCTTCAAATTTCGCAGTATAAGAAAGAAATTTATAAATGCACTCGTTGTGGATACTGTCGCGAAATGGTGAGGGCACGGGATAATACTTTCCGAATCTGTCCTATTCGGGAAAACACGGCGGGTTTTGAATCTTACACCAGTAAAGGCAAAATGATGCTTATGCTGGGAGTTTTAGAAGGGGAACTGGGATTTACCCCAAAATTAGCAGAAATTTTCTTTACTTGCAGCACCTGTGGAAGTTGCCGCGTTCATTGTCCCGTTGATATTGCCACCACGGAAATTTTTGAGGTTTTTCGAGAAGATTTAGTCAAAAATGAACTCGCCTTACCGCAACACATTCTGATGGGGCAAAAAGCTATCACCGATAAAAATCCCTACGGTGAAGCCCAGGAAAAACGAGTAGAGTGGTTATCAGAATCATTCGAGGTAGGAAAGTCGGCACCGAATGCGTATTTTGTGGGGTGTACCTCTTCATTTCGGCAGAAAGAGATTGCACAGGCAACTTATAAGATTTTAACCAGGGCGGGTCTTGACTTTACTTTATTGGGGCCAGAAGAATGGTGCTGTGGATCACCTTTATTTCGCACAGGGCAAATTGAACCGGCAAAGAGCCTGGCCCAGCACAACATCGACAAGTTAAATGAACTCGGCGTCACAAATGTGTATTTTTCCTGTGCCGGATGTTTTCGTACTTTTCAGACAGATTATCCCAAATATTTTGGGAAATTGAATTTTAAGGTTGATTCCATTTCAAATTTGATTTTAGCGCTAATAAAGGAAGGACGTTTAGAATTTCAGGATGAGCCGATTGATCTTACCTATCATGATCCGTGTCATACCATTCGAATGACCAAAAAACCCGATCAAAGCCCACGAAAACTCATTAAATCCCTTCCGGGATTTCATTTAGTGGAAATGCGGAGCACGGAGAAAGGGAGCATGTGCTGTGGTGCCGGTGGGGGTGTGAAGGTAGCAAATCCGGAACTGGCATTAAAAATTGCAGGAACACGAATTCAACAGGCGCTTCCGTTGAGGGTAAAATATTTAGTATCGACCTGTCCCTTCTGTAAGAGAAATCTATCCGATGCCCAAAAAATAACTAATGTTCCCCTTGAAATAGTTGATTTAATGGAATTAATTGCGGCGCGTCTTAAATAAGTTTCTTTTTTCTTATAAGTCTTGGAAAGAGTTCTTTTTGCTTTAAAATCAAGGTTTTTCCAGTATTTCTAAGAGTTCACTTCGTGCGCTCATCATTATCATGCGAATCATACCAATATTAGGACAATAACCCCCAATAATACATATTATATGAGTACCAACAGGAAATACTGTTATTATCCCATTTTTTGATTCCAATATTCCTTCTTTAGTAAATTCAGATCTCATCCAATGATATTTTCCAAGATTGAAAGTGGTTCCTAATTTTAAAAATCCCTTGAACATTTTATTTGTATACTTGCCAACGTTTCCAAGTGCGCCCCTCTCAATCGGGAACTGTGTACGATATGCTAATATTTTTCCCTTCTCATCAAATAGAAGAACACCTCTAATGTCTGGATCTGCATACATCATCTTTTTTAAAATATTTAGGACGATTTTCCCATCGACTAATGAATCATCCTCAAGAAATGACCCCTCATAATATCTAATTTGAAAGGGTTTTTCTAATTCTTGTCCAAATCTAAATTGCTTTAAAACCATTCGAAGATTTTGTACTGGTTTCCATAATTTATCGTTCAAACGACGTCTTTCTAGCAATTGATATAATATACTTAGAATTCTTCCCAATTTCTTCGATGGGAATGTAGAATAGTTTTTAGATTGAGAAATTAATCTTTTGATGCTAAATTTGCATGCAGTAAGAATTTGTTGCCTATTTTCAGTTTGCGTTCTCTCAACTAAATAATAATTTGCTAATCCATTGTTTCCCTCTCTCCGAGAATGATCCACCCCATTTCCGTAAGTTTTTATTGCTTTTTTCAAATAATTAAGTTCAGGTTCTAGTGCTTTCTTAATATCTTTTATTAATTTCATTAATATTTTTTGATTACTCTTTTTTCCCATCCAGTTACTAAAAGATTCCATTTAACACCCTTGGTAAAAATTATTTCTCAATTATAAACCATTTTTATTTATTATAGTATTTTTGGGAATAAACCGATTTGAATCGCATCTGGCTCCGTTCAGTTTTAACTCCAATGATTTTTTTATTTTCTACTAATATTTCAGTAACCTTCGTAGCAGTTAATATTTGACCCCCATTTTCCTCACAGAGCTTATTCATTAGTTCAGAAATGGATTGAATACCTCCCGCCTTAGGATAAGTGATAGGTCTGCAAGATGAGAACAATTTTGAAAAGCTCCGAACGAATTCGCCCGCTGATCCCAATTCTGGCGTTATGGTAATCATTCCATTAATCGCTTTAAGCAATTGTTGGAAAGGGAAATTTGATGAAAGATGACTAAGATAATCCTGAACAGAGATATTATCTAACTTAGCTGCCAAATCATCGGTGGAATTCCGTAGAAGATTTAATAATTTTATAAATTGCCCCTTCCCCCATATGCGATCTACTTCCTTAAATCCAGTATTGCTGAAATCCGGCACTTCTACGCAGACCTCTTCTTCCGCATCATAAAAAGCTAGAAGAGGCGTATAATCTACGAGATCAAGGGTTATTTCAAGTTCCTGCGCAATTTTTGGAAGCGAACCTAAATCATAATATGGGATTCCATGAACTCCCGAATCAACATAAAATCCATTCGGTAGTTCCATGGTTGAGGCTCGTCCTCCCAGACTTTTCTTCTTTTCAATTAATAATACTCTTAAACCCCATTTAGATAATAAGGCGGCACAAGCAGTCCCAGCAGCGCCTCCCCCAATAATAATAACCTCAAAACTTGTTTTTTTCATTGGATTTCACCATTATTTCATACAAAAATTTCAAAAACCTTTTAATAAATTAATATCTTCCAGCGAAAAATAATATTCAGCGACGCAGGCCTCGGGTGGGATGTGCTGTTCGATTTTCGTTTGAATACACTCATATTAATAAATATTTAGATAGCCCATCCAACTAATTTGGGGGACTTAAAAAGGGTTTATTGGAAGGAAAGCTTATGATTGAATTTTACCTTTTCGCTATCGTCTTGATTATAGTTATGAGTATATATGTACTTTGGCATTATTGGCGATCGCACGCGTCTCATCTTGAATTCTATACTTGTCTGGATGGGCATATGGTCAAGTCCCGAGGCGAATGGATGATTGATGCGGTTCTCCAACATCTCGGCATTCCTCATGAATATGAGCCCCGCCTCCAAATCGGGCGGCAGGTAATCCATCCCGATTTCAGCTTAGGACATGGAATTTATGTGGAGTATTGGGGGCTCCATACGAAACGATATTTGAAGTATAGGCGACTGAAACTAGAGTTATACAAGCGGAAGGAATTGCATCTCATTAATATAGAGGATTCTGACCTAAAGAACATATTATTGATAGTTACGCAACAGCTATATCCGTTTAAAACTCAATTTCCGCAATTAGAGGCTGCCTAGACATTGCAAACTGTAATAAAAGTAGATAATAAATGAAAAGGGAGTATAAATCTCTATTTTAAGCGTGGTTTGGTGAGCTTTCCTTCTAATGCATACTCAATAGTCTTAAATAATTCCGTTGCCTTAGCAGGATTGACAATTTCACCCCGAAGAAGAAGCTTGTTTTCATGGAACGAAGGAATGACATGGATCCAGCCGAGTTCAGGACCGAAAAATACCTTTACGCCTATGAGTGTATCAATGACTTTCATATCACCCAGATTATCTTCTAGAATTTCATGGAAGTCCAAAAAAATCTTTTCTGGAAGCGCAATTTCATATTCGGTTTTGATGGTTTGGGGGACGGTAGCAAGTAGGTCCGTGAGGGTTTTTTTGCTTTTAGCAATTATTTCGAGCAGCTTCAGCGTAACAAGAGCGGTATCGGAAAAAAGGGCATACTCAGGAAATCGTAATTTTCCGGTATCGCTTCCTCCAAAATGGGCTTGATGCATTCGCATAGCAGTAGCGACAGTGCCAGGGATATTTTTTACGCGAATTAATTTGGCATCCGGGACGTTACTAATCACTTGTTCCAGGATGGCGGTTGTTGTTTCGGTGGTGATAAAAGTTTTCGCGCCTTTCTTGAGTTCCTCAAGAACAAATAACGTGAGCAAAAGATCGGAGGAGATATAATTACCTCGTTCGTCAAAAAAAATGGCCCGCGAGCCATCCACATCAAAACAAACACCAAAGGTGGCATTTGTTGAAGAAATAACCGTGGATAGTCTTTTGAGTGAATTCAGGGTGGGTAAACCGGTCAATATAGAGGGGGCATACGAGTTTAATGCAATGATATCGACTCCGACCTGCGTTAATATCGAAGGAATAATTGCGCCTATGGGTCCATTAGAACAATCAACAACGATTTGCATATTTGCATCTTTAAATAATGCTGTATCGACAAATTGAGTAATAGCCCGTTCGTATAGATCCGCTATTTGCTCTGTTTGAATTAGATTCCCTACTTCGCCCAGCTTAGCTCGTTTTATTTTATTTTGGTCACAGAGTTCCAATAATTCTTCGGTTTTTTTCACATTAAATTCTATTCCGCTTCGATCATAGAATTTTAGTTCAATCATGTAGGTATGATGGGCATGATGACTGGTGAACATGGCGCCCCCTGAGGCGCCAAAGCGGCGAATGGCAAATTGTAAGACCGGAATGGGAGCGATAGTCAAGTCCATAGCATTGATACCTGCACTCATCAGCCCAGCAACAAAGGCGCGCTTTAACATTCGCGATTCCCGTCTATAATCTCTCGCCAATGCAACGGTTCCGCGATTTTCTAAGTAGGTCCCAAAAGCGGCACCCAAAGATGCCGTAATTTCTGGGGTCAGCGTTTTATTCGGCTCGGCAACAATCCTAGAACCGGGTAATAAACTTTTTAGACTCAAGATAGTCTCCCTCAAGTACAACTTTTATAGAATGGCTCATATTATTTAGACTGATACAATTTATTTGAGTTACTAAAGGTATAAAGTTTATTCAAAATTTCTGAAGCAGTTTTAGATAAAGTTGCTCATATTTTTGAGCAGACCTATTCCAGGAAAAATCTTTTTGCATACCTCTTTTCATAATCAGCAATCGAGCCTTTTTATTGCTATAAAAATTGAGTGCTTTTATGATGGTTTGGAGGAGTTCTTGGCTATTATAGTTATGAAACACAAACCCCACGCCAGAATTCGGATGTTCCTCAATATCAGATATGCTATCGGCAAGTCCTCCGGTATGACGCACAATTGGGATGGTGCCATAGTGAAGGCTTATCAATTGATTCAATCCACAAGGTTCGTACTGAGAGGGCATCAGGAAAAAATCCGCCCCGGCTTCAATTTTATGAGCTAAATTATCATCAAATTTAAGAAAAATTGCTGTTTTTAATGGATTATTTTTCTTTATTTCTGTAAATAATT
>CAYGYC010000288.1:0-5902 GCA_964353755.1 uncultured archaeon
CGTTCTCTCTTCCCCTAAAAAGGATAGATAATTAAGATAAATTACTCTCAATTATTCTTTTAGTATTTAATAATCTTCAAGTACTTAAAATATTTAATGAATTATTAATTGAATTCAACTAAATTCAATAATCTGAAATAAGGTATTAGTATGGCAAAATTATTATCGATGCCGGTTTCGGCTTCGTTGTATCCCGAACCGCCCTATTATTACCCGAAGGCAGAGATGGTGATCATTGTATTCACGGTGGATCGCAATGACATTGCAGGCATTATACCAGCACCTCTCCAAGTGCCCCGATCTCCGATGATTATGGCCTTTGTTGCTTGGTACCCTGAGACTACGATTGGACCGTACCATGAAGCCGCCACGCTCATTCAATCCTTCTTAAAAACCGAAAGCGGCAAAGTGGAGGGCTTTTACTGCAATTCGATGTTTGTGGATTCAGATATTGCGTTCGCAGCAGGGCGTGAAATATGGGGGTTTCCGAAGAAGCTTGCCGAGATGTCAGTAAAGAAAGAGGGGAGTAAAACCACTGGCTTACTCCGAAGGAATAAAATTGACGTAATGAAGATTACCGTTGATTGCCAAAATGTTATTCAGCAATTGCCTGATGCAAGCACGATTACACTAAAACAAATATTTAAACCTGATGGCTCAGGTTTAGAACTCCAAGAATTTATTAAAACTAAGATGGAAATGAAAGCAGTGAACATAAAAGCTGGATCTTCGACTATTGAATTTCAGAAATCTGATTCAGATCCACTCTATATTCTATCACCTAAAATCTTAATGCAAGGTATAGCTGGAACTGCGAATCTAGTTCTGCCCTATGGGACAGTTGTTTGGCATGCAAACCCATAAATTCTTTCTTTTTTTATTTGAGAGGTATTTCAATGACTGAAGATATGAAGAGCGTCATAGAGGGTTTACAGAATATTTTAGGGATCGATTACGTCGCGACCGATAAGGAAACTTGTTTTGTGTATGCCCGCGATTGCAGCATTGAGAAGGGATTTATTCCGGATATTGTCATCAGACCCAACACGACGGAAGAAGTTTCCGAAGTTATGAAACTGGCAAATAAGTATAAAGTATCTGTGTATCCACGCGGTGCCGCAGCAAGCCTAGTATTGATGGGGGTTCCGTTGAAGACCAATAGTGTAGTGATGGATCTCACTCGAATGAATCGAATCGTTGAAATTGATGAGGAGAGCATGAGCGTAACGGTGGAGACTGGATGTACTTGGGGCGAGTTAGAAAATGAGTTAAAGGCGAAAGGCTGGTATATGGGGTTCATCGGGCCTGGACCCGGGCTCTCTTCCACGATTGGGGGGGCAATTTCGGTGTGTTCGGTCTATTATGGAAGCGCAAAATACGGAACTGCGGCAGATATAGCGCTGGGGCTTGAAGTAGTACTCCCGACCGGCGAAATAATTCGGACCGGATCGGCGGCTTTGCAAAAAGCGAGGCGCCACACCCGCTATGGAATTGGGTTCGATGCTACCGGGCTATTTTGTGGAGATCAAGGTATTCTTGGCGTGAAAACGCAAGCCACCCTCAAATTATTCCCATTACCGAGCGCCATCGGGTTTTTCACATTCGGCTACACGGACCTCGATGGGTGCCACGATGCGCTTTATCAAATGGCCATGTTACACATTGCATCCGATATTGGTTACGTGGATCAGATAACCGTCCCCTTAGGTCCCAAAAAATTTCGGTATTTAATCCACGGAAAAGTTGAAAGCCATAGTGAGGAAGAGCTCACCGTACAAATGGCATTTTTCAAAGAAATTGCCGTAAAGACTAAGGGAGAAAATTTGGGTCCCAGTCTGGGAAAACTCCTCTTCGGGGATATGGTGTATGAGTATTTCCCCATGGCAGGCCAATTTGGCGCCTATGGAGCCTCCTGTAATAAAGTGCCCATTGCCCAAGCCAAAGTACTCCATGGCAAGTTCATGGATATCCAGAAAAAATATGAGGGCGAAATAAAGAAATATAAAATTTTAGCGGCGTGGTATACGTTCATAACCGGTTCTTCAATTGACATTCTCCCGCAATTTCAAATTCCCGTGGATAATCCTGAATCGAGGGAATTTGGCCTCAAAATTTGGAAAGAATTAATTGGGGAAGAAATGAAGGAAGGAGTCACCCATTATTGGCTAGGTAAGGTGATCGGAGATCGCGTCGCTGAACACTATCAGCCAGCCTATTATGACTTTGTAAAGAAAATGAAAACCACCTTGGACCCAAACGGAATCTTAAACACTGGTCTCTTAAATTTGTGGTAAAAAAAGATATCCTAGCAGATGAATCCGCAGGATTTTTTAAACATACAATTTAGGAGATAGAAGTAAATTTGTCATAAGATATTGGAGAAAAAAAATATAATAAAATGAGAAAGGGGATAATTACATTGGGGCGTATAATAAAAGAATTATTAATTAAAGGCACCAAAGGTGTTAAAAAACTCGAAGTTCTATTCGATTCAGGTGCAAGTGAATCGGTAATAAATGAAAATATTGCCAAAGAATTTTGCCATATTCTAAAATTAGATCGACCAAGAATTTTTACTTTGGCAAATAGAACAAAATTAAAAGCTACTGGTAATTGCTCCTTTGAAACAATTATTGAATCCGAACAAGCTTTAAAATGCATTGATTATCTCTAATCCTTAAAGAAAGTAGAAAAAATAGAAGCCATTCTATATTTTAATTTTAATAGCAGTTTAAATCATGGTCTCCTTGGTTTGTAGTAGAAATTCTTACAAATTTTCCTAATAAAAAGACAATTTCATTGCAATTTTCTTCCAAATCCAAGAGTAACTTTTCGTTTTCTTTGAGTAATGGGGGAAACTAAGTTACATTGTTGAAGAAGATTATGAGTTTTAATTGCCCTTATGGCTTCTTGCCGACTAGCAAAAATTCTAATTAACTCCCCTTTTGAGATAACGATCCATTCTCTTTCATGGTCTTTGATAAGCTGCGGAATGAACCGTCTGTATGCAGCATTATTTAATATGCGATCAGCCTCAATTTTATCTTCTATTTGTTCCATTTTTATCCAATACTCCTTTACTTTACAAAGAGCTTTATTAAGGCGAGGTTTTAATGATAGGGAAAAAAAGGAGCAATCCTCAGATCCTTTTTGATATCTCTATGCGAGTCTTAAACCCAATTCATCATTGGAATGCGCCTTTTTATACACCCTTTAAATAGTATAGTTATTTAGTTATCTAAGATACTGCTATTAATTATGAATATTTAAATCAGCTCTAATCTGGGGTCTCGCACTTGACAACTGATATCAGGACTGCTTGTCTGTTCAAAGAAATGCAAGAGAAAGAGAGTCCGTTTTGCAAGAATAAATTATCGCTAAATTTCAATTGCCCCGCGACTTTTAAACGGTGTTTAGAGTGCCATGATCGAGATCCCGATGGAAAGTTACATAAAATTGGAATTATTTCCACGCCGCGATCTCCAAATTGGAATATTCGCCTCTTATTTGAAAAAATGGAATTAAGGAGATTATTAAACACGCTTAATATCCATGACAACAACTTTATCCTTCAGAAATTTGAATTTGATTGGAAAAGCCCGCGGATCATTACCTGCTTTGCACGGTTTCGCGGGTTCCCTATTCAATTTACAATTCGGTTAAATTATAAATATCCACACGACCCGCCCCGTTGTTCGGATTTTTCCTTTGAGGAATTTACCGGGCGGCACACGGGGCTGCAGGTGGGAGAGGAAGGGGATTTAGATATGTTTCGGCATGCCTGTCTCGGTGAAATTGAAAAACGCTGGAACGCGGATGGTACGATGTCAATTGCGCAATATTTGCAATTATTTTTATTTTATACCGCTATAGAACATTTTAATCAGCAACTATAGGAGTTAGCTGTACTTTTATCGGGGGCAATTATGTGCAATCAAATGGATTCGGGGGTGGATGCTTATTGATAAAGAAAAATAGATTAAAAGAATTCCGAGAAAAAGAAAAAAAGGGGTGAATTTATTGGCGTCTAGGCAAAAAGGGAATGATACTTTTGGCCAGATCGATAAGCGACATGCTTTGCAGAATAACTTTCCCAGGCCCAGTTAATTGAACCAAAAAAAGTCCTTCGCCACCAAAAAAAATCGATTTTAGCCCTTTTACGCGGGTTATGGAATATTGAACAGTGATATCCCAGCAAACCACACACCCGGTGTCGACTTTGATTATTTCTCCGGGCTTTAAGTTCATCTCAATCAATTCACCACATACCGCCAAGAAAACCATTCCAGGACCTGTGATTTTTTGTAGAAAAAACCCTTCGCCGCCGAAAAGCCCTGCTGTGAACTTCTGTTGAAAAGCGATATCGAGAGTTACAGTGGCATCGCTGGCCATAAATGCATCTTTCTCGGCAATAAGGACCTCACCTTGCTTCAGTTCTTTAGCTATGATGGTTCCAGGCACGCTCGGCGCAAATCCAACAGTTCCAGGTATTCCACCTTCTGCAAGAAATTTACACATAAAAAACGATTCTCCGCTAAGACTACGTTTTAAACTCTTCCAGAAGCCACCTTTCATCTCGGTATCCATTTTGATATTTCCTGTGGAAAATAAGAATTTCCCTGTTTCAGCCCAGACCTCTTCGCCCGGCTGTACTTCGATTACAAGGTGCTGCATCGTTGTGCCCAGTATTTTATACTTCATATTTTTCACCTCATCTTAAAATATTATAATGATATTTATCTTCGTTGAAATATATAACTTTTATTGAAAATTGTTAAAGAGGAACGATTTGCCTTCCAATAAGGAAGAAGATATAGCGCCACTAGACTAAATTAAGGGAATGATAAATACTATTTTTTACAATGTCTTATTAATCGTAACATAATGCACTTCAATTTTGTAATACTAAGTGGAAGTTATGTATTCAGATAGTAAAGGCTGAAAGAAAGTTTATATTGAGGTAGAATCAACGAATCTGCAGAGTGCGACCAATCGAAAAGAAATTTAATGTGATCGAAAACTCATTATAAGTAAAATGGATTAAGGATATGAAGAAAAATTCATTTGAATTAAAAATAAAAAAAGTGAAAACAAGTTATGAGCCAATCTAAACTCGAAGCGGAACTGGATTATTACGATATTGTGAGGCAAAAATTAACTTTGGGACCGTTACAGGCACCAAAACATGAAAAAGTCTTTGATCTCATGAAAGTTTTCTGGGATTCTGACACCATAAAGATTCTATCATTTTTTCCTAATGCGGGCGAAAGAATCTCGTTAGCCGCGTTAAGTGAAAAATCAGGAATTCCCGCGAGGGAAATAAAAAGAATTCTGCGAAAAGCGACACAAAAGAAAACGGTTAGTGTAACTAGTCAGGGATATGGGCTTGAACCTTTGGTTCCTGGAATATTTGAGGCGTATTATATTGCACGGCAAGATTCTACAGAAAATTTGAAAAAAGCTGCTGAAATATACCGTTTCTTCTTTCAAAATATGCCAGTGCTTGGAGCTATTGACAAAAATTTTGAGCTCTTTCGCCCTCTCTTACCTCTTAATTCTAGAGAGAAATTAATACAAATTGATGAATCGGTCGATGCCGAATCGCAAGTCCTACCCTATGAACTCGTGGAGGACTTGATAAATAAGAATGATACATTTGCAGTAATAACTTGCCAATGTCGCTTAATTGGAGAATTAACGGGAGACCCTTGTAAAGTGGTTCCATCTGAAATGGGTTGTTTTGTTACAGGGAGACCCGCAAAGGCAATTGCAAGCTTCGGTTGGGGAAAAGCATTAACAAAGGAAGAAGCCATTGAATATCTTAAAAAAACAGAAAAAGCTGGACTTGTTCATTGCACCTCAAATTCTATGGGCGGTGAACATCTCATGTTCATTTGCAATT
>CAYGYC010000289.1:0-5899 GCA_964353755.1 uncultured archaeon
TCAGGAAAATGAGAAAATAAAAATACTCTTTGAGCTGATAAAGGGCATTTTTCCCCAATTTTAACCAAAATGCGGGTAATACCATAGTTTCTAACAAATTTAAGAAGGACTTACCCTCAAAGCCTGCGGTGCGTCTTTGGAATTGGCGAAAAATCTTTGTTAAGACCTCAGCGAGATCTTGAGGCGGGGATGTTCTCAGGGTATTATACAGCTTTTTAAACTTCCGCCGAAAACTCTTTAAACAGTGGATAATTCGTTTGAACATACCCGGATAGGGCACGGAATGCTCTCTTATTCCGTGTAATATCCGGGGATATCTTCCCAAAATATGGAGATATTATGTCCCTCTAGTTTTATAATTTACTTTCGGATGTACTGGAAAATAAAGTTTTAATACCTTTTAATAAAAGATTTTTTTATATTCATAAAACTTTAATTAATTAATGAGTAATAAGGTGGATCAGAATTCAAACGGTGGATTCAAAGGAACTTAAAGTTACCTTATGGGGATTCATTAAATTCCCGTTAATTTTTTTCCTATGTTCCTTGGCTTTCTTTTTATTTGCGTATTTCTATTGTTACATTATTTTTCAAATTTTCCTTTACATTAATACAGTAGTATTATTGATAAACCTTGTTTATACAATACTTTTTGGATTAATTCCCTTAGGATTTCGATCTACACACCAATTGTATGAGGGCTCAGAATTCGTTTCTATTATCATAAGCGTATTCAATGATGGAAATGTTTTAGAGAAAAATCTAGAGAATCTCATTAAATTAAAATATCCGAATTATGAGATTCTTGTTGTCTATTCGACTAAAAGTACTGATAGAACGGAAGAAATTGCGTTACAATATGCATCTCGATACCCACAGGTTCGTGCGATCCCAGAAAATATATCAAGAACAAATGCAATGAACTTGGGAATTGATCAAGCGCGTAGCGAGTTTTTATTGTTCTTAGATTCAGACTCTTTCATTTATGATGGGTTTTTAGAGCGAGCTTTATCTTATTTCTCAGTTCCAGACATTATTTGCGTGCAAGCTCTCCCCCTCAGTCTTAACTCTGGTGAGAACCTCGTTACGCGCCTATATTGGGCTTTATCAACATACCTCTCTTTCATTAATGCAGGAGAAAATAAATACTTCCATGGGGTGCACTTTTCGGGGTATGGAGGAATATGGCGCAAAAAAGCATTAATTGAATGTGGAAAATTTGCATTAGATAATCCCAATGAAGATTTTGAAATAAATCTGCGAATATGTACCAAGTTTCCCAAATATAAAGGCGTCTTCGATGACCGACTTTATTGTTATGAATATTCATCTACTTCGTACACTGCCTTTTATCTCCAACAAGTCCGTTGGGGGATCGGCAATATAATCTATAAGTTAAAAGGCGTTCGATCTATTCGGCAAATGAATTGGGGACAAAAATTTGTCTATTTAGCTTCTTTTTTACTTGGCTCTGTTTTTCCAATAATTTTATGGATTAGTATGGGAATGAATTTTGTTCAATTCTTTGCAAATTTTTTTCATCCTAATATCAATTTTGGCGGTGGATTGTTTTTATTGCTTTTGGGTGCCCTTTGCTTAGTTATCAGCTTTATTATAATGTTCATATTTGCCTATCGGGCATATTATCGAAATCCTCATGCCAAATCTTCCTTATCATTTATAATAGTAGGGGTGCTTGGAATTATTTATCTTCTTGGATTAGTTTTAGCACTCATTTCCCTCAATACAATAAAAGTAATCGTTCAAAAGAAATATAAATCCACGTATGTGAAAATAGATAAATCTAAAATTGAACTTACATGAAATCAGTTTAATTGGCACTACCGCGTTAATTCGGAGATGTACTAGTAATCCGTGAAAAAGTTAAACTGAAAAAAGAAGAAATTTGAATGGGCGGGAATAAACAAATTCTCAAGAAAGTGATTGATTGAGCGGAATACCAGAAAGAAATGGGGTCGATGAAGTCTCAGGTCAGAAACAGAGTTTAATTGATGCCGGTATTTGGCAAACTTCAGGTCAGTTGGTTTCAGGGTTTTTGGCATGGCTATTAATTCTAATTATGTCCCGAGAGGACATAGGATTAGGGCCCACTAGTGTAGGAGTGTTAAATATTGGCGCCGCACTTGTGGCTCTTTTCACTATGTTAACCCTAGGCATAAAGAAATCTACATCGCAAAAAATCTCTGTAAATATTTTAAACAAAAAATTAGCTTTAGTAGAAGCGCGTAATGGCGTATTTGCTATATTTTTTGCTAGTATTATGATGGGCGTAGCCTTAATAATTGCATCGTTCTTTATTGCCTTTCCTATAACCCTTCAAAATGAATTGAGTTTTCTTTTTTTTACAATTGGACTTTTAATGTTCCTTTTTTGGTATCGCGATGGAACTCAAACTATTTTAGCGGGATTAGGAGAATATAATAAAATAGCGAAATCTCTAATGATCTTCATTTTTTTTGAATTTTTAATAGGCGTTTTCCTCATTGTTATAATAAAATCATTTAATTTCCCGATAACCTTAATTTTTGTTGCGTATTGTTTGGGAGTTATTGCTCAGATTTTAATACTTTATAAATATTTTAAACCGCATCGCCCTTATTATCCTGCACTTTTCCGGTTTAATTTAAGAAATCATGAAACTTATAAAAATATCCGCCAGGGATTCTTTTTTGCTGTTACTGAAATTATCCCTTTTGGTTTTTTAGGAACCGTCTCATTGATTTTTTTATTTGCATTCACAAACGATTTTGCTATCTCTGGAGCTTATTCTATAGTAATAGGTTATTCATTTGCAGGACTAATGGTGACAAATTTTGCCTGGCCTCTTATCACTCATATAGCGGAGGCATATGGAAAAGGAGATTTCAAAAGAATTCAACATTATCTCAAACTTATTGTAAAAGTCTTTTTCTATGTGACTTTCTTAATATTAACGATCATAATAGGGCTCTCTCAGGGATTCCTCTTAAATTTTTATGGATTAACATACTTAACAGGCCCCACTGATGTTTGGATCCCTTTTATCCTATGTGGTATTGCAACCTCCATCGCAGGATTTGAATATCTCTTGTGTGGTGTTTTATTAGGTATTGGAAAGGGGAAGCCTGCTGCAATCTATTTAGGCATAACTTTCTTACTAACCATTGGAATTTCCAGCATTTTTTTATGGTTAAACCCATTTACTCCACAAATTAACGCATCTTTAGGTTATCTGATAGGTACTCTCATCATGCTTCCAGGACTACCTTATTTGTTAAAGAAGGAAATGAATCAACAGATTCAAATGGCTATAGGCTTAAGAAGTTTTCTCGCATTTATATGTGCATTAACTTTAGCAATTATTCTTGTTTGGCCTCCCTTAAATCTTATTCCAATATCCAATTTGTTCATTTTTCTTTTATTGTGGCCTTTTCTCGGTATAATTTATATTATTTTTCTAGTGTTCTTTGGGTCGGTGTCTCAAGAGGATTTTAAATTACTTGAAAAGAAATTAGAAGCCTATAAATTAAAACGGTATATGAGCCCCATTCTCGCTTTTCTTCAAAAGGTCATGCGGATTTCCCCATTTTGCAATAAAAATGAAAGAGAAGAAAAGTTGGACTGAAATAATAGCATCATAAGGACATATTAGGATTTTTATACATCAGCACATTTATTCGAAAAGGTTGTATTAGGAACTTGATAAGTCCAAGTCTTAAAATATGCACTATTTTTCCCGTAGGAGTTATCTAAGATAATATTGGGCTTATCCATCAGACAAGCTAGTAGATGCCCATGCAGGCGCGAACTGACGACAGTAGAATATTCTCCGAAGACCTTTATTACTTTATTAACCAAGTTAGAGGTTAATTGATTCCAACGCGGAACGAGGGAGAATATGGGTTGTAATTTATTGATATAACGTAAAAGGATCTGAATCCCGACAGACAATTGATCCCCGAGACTTAATGGCCAATCAGTAACCAAATCATCTTTTTTAGGATGGCAGGTGCTCTCATAACGTCTTTCCTTATCATTACGTAGTAGATAGAGACATCTCGATTCATTAGAATTACATTTGGGAACTCGGATTGGCCATAAAGCATGTGCCATATCTGGCGCAAGATAGACATTTTGACCAAAAAAAGGCTTAGCCAGTTTAAGACTATATTTATCCCGCATAAAAATATGAACATCGGGATGGGTCGAAAATAATTCAGCCGATTGTTTCAACTTATTTCGATTTTTAAAATAAATTGTTTGCGGTAATATCACAATTTTATTCTTTTTATAATTTCTAATGAAATATTCTCTAAAATTTTGAGATATCGGGTATAAATCACCAAAATTACCCCCTCCTTCAAAAACGAGAATAGCATCCCTCGGTAATCTAATTTTGGTAGAATAATCTCGACAACTATATTGGCAAATTACATTCATTCTATTCGTCACGAAGAACCGCTCAGTTCCTTTCATGACTAATATATCACCAATATTTGCATAAACGGGATAGTCTAAAAATGCTATTCTTGAACCACTCGGAACTACTTCTAAAATGGTATTCAGCTCCTTAGCTAAGGATTCCATAGGGTGATCCGACATACTTTTCATCTTCTCGGGCAACTGTTCTATTTTTTTAAACTGCTTGATTTATCTTTATATTAAAATGAAAAAAACCTTTTGGAAAATTCTAAATCAATTCCTTGTAGTTAGGCCTTTAAGCTGAATAGATATCTTGAATTATAGAGATTTATTCATAAGTGAAAATTGCAGTGGCGATGCATTCCTTATCAGCCAATATTCGAACCCAATTGGCACTAAATCCTTCGGGGAATTCGTGGATGATTGTTTGTCCAGAAGGCACGGAGATTGTCTGGTAAGTCTTCCAGCCAGTATGATCGACATCGATTTCAATAGTAAATAATATATCCAAATTGGAATTGTGTGAGAATTCTACTTTCTTCCTGTCATATCCGGTCATAAGATACGGATCAGAAGGAACGTTCGCAGTAACCAGGGTCTGATACCAGGGACCCCCTTTGCCGATCGGCTTCCCAAATTTCCAAAGGTCATCAATTTTTCCGAACCATAAACCAATATCACCGGAAGTAAAATAATGTATATCCTGTTTGGCAGTTTTCTGGGTTCCAGAAATAACTAGTAGCCCTCGCCAAGTGCAGAAATCCATTATTTTTTTATTGTGAGTGCAAATCGGCTTAATTTTTGGCAGATCACTTTCCCGGCCTTTCTCATAAATTGTACCATGGATATTCATAAGATAGCGCTCTGTAACACATTCACGAATATCTCGTGACCAGCCATTTTCAAAAGGGTGGTCATAACTAGAATCGGATTTGGGTAACCGGTAACGTTGCCCTTTATATTTCAAAATTACCGAAGCTTTATCGACTTCAAATTCTTTTTTAGGAAGATAATTCTTTAGGTCTTTAGCTCCGCTCTGTTTTTTATGAAACATAAGATGTTCATCTATTTCGTAATAGGTCTCATGCACTACTCCGTTTTCATCAATAATCTGGGCTAGATATTGGAGGTTGCGATTGTCTTTCGCGGGGCGGATTATGCCGGAGTAAATTGTGCCCTTGGAACGCACATCAGCAAGACTAACGAGTAAGTTTGCATTCTCTTGGGCATCATATCCCATGGTGCTAAGATGGAAATAGACGGATGCGATACAATTCTTATCAGCAGTAATCCTAATCCAATTGGCTTTAAACTCCTTTGGAAAAATATGGAATTGATATCCATTGGGAGGGACAGTGATCGTTTGATAGATTTCCCATTGGTTATTACCATCAACATCTATTTCTAGTGTAAATTTTACCTCTTCTAATGCGTTATGGGAAAGATGTACAATCTTCTGGTCAAAACCATTAAGTAA
>CAYGYC010000290.1:0-5893 GCA_964353755.1 uncultured archaeon
TGACTGTAGAAAATTGCACCTTTAAATCAATAAGATTGACTGATTCTGCCAATGTGACCATAATAAATTCCACTATTGAAGAGGTAAGAGATTTTGAAATTGCCATCGATTTAGCACCTCTTTTACCGGCACTAAATTCGGCATCTCTTATAATTCTCGCAAACTCAACAATTAATACTTTAAATTTAGTATGTGGGACTAGTTTTCGGATAGAGGATAGCAAAATATCCATAATTAATCTTGGTGGATCAAATATATATCATTTCAGAAGTACCTGGGGCGCGAAAGGCTACATAAAATCTTCCGTAATGAAAAATATTATGGCATATGATGAAGATTTCATTTATATTGCAAACTCGCAAATAAAAAATAACGCATTGATTCGACCTCTAGCGCAATGTATATTCGAGAATTGTTCGATAAATACATTATTAGATGGCAAAATCGTCTATATGGGGATTACTATTATCAATCGATCGGGATTATTTGGAGGTAACTGCATGAATAATACACAATTAATAAATTCTAATACGACGATTCATTATTGTATTTCAATTGGCATAAATGGAACGGCAAAGTTACAAGTTAGTAATGTTTTTTTTGGGTGGAGTATAAGAGGTTATGATTTTTCGGAAATTAGTTTGAATAATATTACAACGGGATTTGTTACCATTGATGATTATATGTTGTGGGATTCTTCTATTCTCCGCGTAGAAAATTTCACTGGAAATCTAGTCCATCTTTACATGATGGGGCGCGATTGCCAATTACAAATGACCCGCAATTCCAAGATATTTAGTCTCCACCGATATGGAGGAAAGCAACTATTTGCCCAGAATTCCTCATTCTATGTAGTATATACTAATCTCACCAAACCGTGGCACACACCCATTAATTCCTCTTTTATTGGCTGTTCTATAACAACCTTAGAAACGTATGGAGCGGCTCCCCTCTTTTTACAGAATAGTACAATTAATTTTCTTAAGTATGGGATCATTTGCTATGAGGGACTAGTTATTTACAATCAAAGCGGGTTTAGTGGACCCGGAAAATATTCCAATATGACCATTATGGATAATTGCAAAATTACAAATAAAAAATTATGCTATTATATGGTTAATAACACGGCACACTTTCTTATTCAAAATGCTTCTATCATTTTTTCATATCTTTTTGGTCTAGACAATGCCCAGATGGAAATGAGAGATGCGATGTTTGAAAAACTCTATTTATTCGATAATACCACTGTTATATGTAGTAAAACTTTAGGAATCGAAGCCTTTTGCCATGGAGATATTCAGTTAGTTCTGAAAGACGCTTCCAATTTTGTCATATGGATGTGGGATCGCTCAAAAGTCAATGTAACTGATTCAGTTTGCTCAGCTTTTATAAATGACAATGCTACATTGAATACCTCATCTAATTCCGTTGTTGAAACCGTTATAATTTTTGCTATCAATAGGATTACTTATTCATGTAGTATTTACGATTCAAAAGTGGAGAGTGTTTATATTTATGGGTGGAGTTAAATACTTCCTTTTTAAACAAAAGAAGTTCAATCAATTCTCATATTTACCCATTAACTATTTAACTCTCCTCCAAATTATATCAGAGTAACTATTAATGGAATTCCCTATGAGATGAATAAACGCAATCCAAGCGATAATACCTACTCTAACGGCATTATTTATCAACATCCAATGAGACTGGGTCTAACGGATTTTGGAAATCAATCTTGAAGTCCCGTTCGGCTTCGAGAGGATACTATTGTGTTGGGTTTCTTTTTTGGCGGTCTTGAAGCGCTGGTTAATTTAGCTTTCTTTCTACTTTTCGAAGGTTTTCTCGATGGATCTACGAATTCATGGGATGTCAACTTTAGAAACGTTTCCTCCGGTGAGATATCCATGGCTTTCTCGATCTTAAATACTCGCCAGGTCTTCATCAATCCCCTCAATGGACATTAAATCTTGGAGATTTTTACCTCCTCACATGTAACCGTCCAAAGATTGATAATATTTTGTTTTTTGACTGGAAAAAGACATTATATTACTAAGACATTTTTAAGAAGAAGGAACAAGTAGATGAAAAGTATAAAGCGGCATGAGATCATTTGTAAAACCGATATCAAGTGATGTGGAAGAAAAGGCATAAGTTAGAAGAAAGAAAGAAGTAAGAAGAAAATCGAGTAAAAGAATGAGGGAAAATTCATTTTTAATTATGGCGCATCGAGGAGCGAGTGGCTATGAACTGGAGAATTTCTATGCCGCCTTTAATGAGACGGTAGAGTTAGGTGCCGCCATGATAGAAACGGACGTACAAGAAACTAAGAATGATATACTAATTCTTATACATGATACTTCAATAAATAGAACCACGGTCGGTGAGGGAAAAATTGAAGAGTTGACGATTGAGCAAATTAGAAATATTAAATTGAAGAATAATGAGAATATCCCGATCCTAGGGGAAGTATTAGGCAAATTCAGTGAGAAGATTAGATTTAATTTAGAAATCAAAGCGGAAAAGATAGAAAAGAAAGTCTATAATTTATTAATTAAGTATAAATTAATTGAGAAAACAATAATTTCTAGTTTTTCCTTTCCAATTCTTCAAAACTTTTTAAAATGAACCCCGATTTGAATTTACCATTCACAATTCTTCTGTGAGTTTTATCATAATTTGAGTAGGAGTGAGGCACGATTCTTGGGGGAGCCATGCAAAATCTTTGATATTATTGGTAATAAGAATCAAATTATAAATATTTGCGGTTGTTCCAATTAAACAATCTCGAAAATAATAAGATGCCCCTTCTGGGGTGTCTTTGAAACTCATTGCTGCCTTAATAGCCTGTTCTGCAACAGATTGTGTAATAGCTAGATTTTTAATTTTTAGTTCTTTCATCAGATTTGCAAATAAGTTCCATTTTTATCTTATATAATATATGAATCCTAGCTCTAAATAGATAATGCTATTGATGAATAGTTCTACCTTAGTGAGGGCTTGCGTTTTAAGGCAGGATAATAATCTTTTCTCATTGAAAAGCAAGTATCCAATAATAATTTCATTTTATATCTCGTGTAATTCCTTTTTGAAAACTCCGTTTTGAACCCATAATAACTTGCTGAAGTTCTTCATTGGCAATAGTACAAAATTCTTCTAATAGGTCATCAAACGAACTTTGGTTAGAATTATCCAAATTGCTTGTCGTTTCCGGAATTCCATGAGTTAGTTCTAATAATTTCTGGACTACATCATCCATAGTTTCGCCGGGTTTTTTCAAGGTAAGCAATTTTTTCCGTGTGTTTTCTTTAATGTGTATTATTGTCACAAGCTAAAATGATACTTCTATCACATAATAATTTTTTCATAAAATGATTAGTGTTCATCGAATCAAAGAGGATATATAGATTAATTAGGGATTAAAATAATCCAACGAAGGCGAAGCAATAGATGAGGGGAATATTTACTTCAGTATTAAATTTTTTAAACACATAGATTATTAATGAGGGAGATGTTTACTTCTGAAAATATTTGAAAGGATAACAACAAGAATACCCCCGAAAAGCAAGAGGATCCAATCAAATCCAGCGATTGGCTCAGCTCTGTCGTGGCAATCATTATTTTCGATTAGATTATTTGTCCCTCCAGGCAATTCATAAATGGATTGCTTATTTTCATGTAAGGTGTTCCATGTTATTGTATTGTTATAGGCATAATGCAAATTTATCCCATATTTCTCATTCAAGTTGATAGTATTACCAGATATGACTGTCCGGTTGGAATAGAGTATAAAAACTCCGTATGTACTGAAATTAGCCAGATTATTAAAAAGGAAATTCGTATTCGAATATGACAGAGTGATACCATATTTATTATTAGAGAGGCTATTGCCTTTCAGTGTGCAATTAGTTGAATAATATAAATATAAACCATTAATCCTGTTATTATAACCTCCATTATTTACTAGTGTGCAATTATCAGAATATTGTAAAGCAATACCATCGTCTTCATTGTTAAAAACAGTGTTTCTTGATACGGTACAATTCTTGCACGATTCCAAATGAATACCATCATAATCATTAAAATAAACAATATTATCTAAAAGTTCACAATTATCTGAGAAGTACAGTCTGATACCCGAAGTACTTTGATGTGAAACATTGTTTGCTAACAATATAGTAGTGTTTGAAAAAAACAAGTAAATACCAGGGCACTCATTGAAAGAGGCGTTATTATTCGAGAGCGTACAATTCTTGCAGGACCACAGAAAGATGCCCCCACTTCCATCATTAGAAAAAACAGTATTTCTTATTAATGTACAATTCTCCGCGGATCTTAAATAAATCCCATTCCAAGTATTGTTATATGCCGTATTTTTTGTAAGATTACAGTTCCCCGAAGATTCTAGATGAATGCCCGACTGACTATTATTATAGATTACATTACCCACGAGCAGGCACTGGTTCAAATAATCCAAATAAAGCCCCCTATACTGACCATGATGAATGGTATTATTCCTAATTTCCCCATTCGTCACATTTTTTAATCGTAGAACATCCGTTGCGTTGAAGAGCTCACACCCGCGGATAATAAAGTAGGCATTGGTATTTTCAATGTAGATACAGGGAGCCCCCCCTAGGCGATTTATCACCTTATTTTCAATGATGTAGGGATTCGAGGCGGTGCCATTCCCTTGGCTGGTGTAATACTCAAAATCCTCATTATCATAAATTGAAATGGGTGAATCGGTTGCCTGAACTAATTGAGCATTCGAATTCGGGATATTTGAAGGATATTTTTGAGGAACGATGAAGAAAACAAAAACTGCGCCTAATAATAGGATAAATAGGCCAAGTAAAATTATAATTTTAATAGTTTTCATTTTTTTTACCCCTTCCGAAAGAGAAGCCAATTCCATAATTAATTTTATGTAAAATTCTCCCATTTATATTTTTTGTATTTAATAAGAGTAAAATAATACAAAGAAGGTTTAAATAATAGTGTTTTAATATAAGAAACCATTAATAAGGAAGTAAGAAAGAAAAAAAAGGGAATAAATTCGTTAAAATCGAAGTTTTCTCTCGCGGAAATATTTAACAAACCTAAAAAATAAATTATGGAGAGCACTAACTTGAAAAACTCTAAGATTAAAGGCATATTATTGATTCTAATATGTTTCTCATGTCTTTCGCTTATGAATTTAACAACAAATTATACCAGAATCACATCAAATCTTGAAAAAATTGTGTCTTTTAAGGTGGATAATTCAGATCTATCTGATGGGTGGTATATAAATCATACATTGGCTTATTCTTGGGGTGGTAATGGAATCTCGAGTTTCGAATATCATCAAAGATCAACTCATGTTTTTCATATGATATGGAATAGTTTTATGGGGCTTACAGAATGGGATGTCGATATTCGAAATAGAATTATGGCTAATTCAACGGGGCCAAATAGTTTAGGTAATGGAACCCGCGACCCTTCCTGGATATTTACAAATACTTCATTGGGAGATAATATTTTAATTGCGGTTGATTTAGAAGGAGATCATACTTTCAATGTTTCGAGTGAATTAACAACAATTCTTCCGGGGATTGGATTTACTGATGTTTGGGTGTTAAAGGATTTGACCATCCCGCCGGCATGTTTGTGGTATGAAAAATCTAGCGGAATTCTATTAAATGGAACCTTTTACTATGGAGGTGGTGTTTTTTGGTATAGATATAATTTTGTAAGTACTAATATAGAATTTCGACAAAATAATTATACTCCTAATTTAACAAGGGGGACTGTTACCCCTCTTGTAGGAGATCAGACAACTAGATTTAACTTCAGTGTATCCTATACAGATTTAGATAACAATACACCTGTCTATGTTAATGTTTTAATAAAT
>CAYGYC010000291.1:0-5810 GCA_964353755.1 uncultured archaeon
TCATTCCATTATTCAACGCCACCATGTTAATCGCAAGATTTCGGGACGGAATTTTCCCTTGATCTTGAAGACCTTTAAAAACGCGGCTCATCACGGCTTTCAAAATCAGATTATCAAAACTAATCAACCCTTGTGCCTGACTAAGAGCTGTTAATTGTTCATTTCCTTGTGTTCCCAGATGAAGTGAAAAATAGAACCATGTTGCTGAAAATACCGCCATTCGGACATCCATTATCACTTCCAATCCTCTCTCTCCAACCCATTGAACTTCTTCTTCTAAATTTTTCCCACATTGTGCCATCGCATTTCCAAACGAATCCAAAGCATTTTTGATATTCTTTTCCTTTAATGCGCCAATTCCTTTATCTATAATATTAATAATTTCCAGGGCATTGCACTTCCTTGCATTTGTTTAAAAAATTACTGCTTCTTTTTCCTTCTTTGCGGTTTAAATAACTATATCAATTCGTCTTTTTTAATTTTGCAATAAAAAAACCTTCAGTGTCATGTAAATGGGGGAACAGCCGTTGGGTTTCAGATAAGCCTAGGAATCCAGGTATTCCAAGGAATGGATTTGCGGGCATTAGAGCAAATTCCGGGAATTCCTCTAAAAATCGTTTGATGAGCTGTTCATTTTCCTCGAGGGTTATGGAACAGGTTGAGTAGATGATTTCGCCTGAACTTTTAATTAAAGGCACAGCGATGGTAAGTAAATTCCATTGAATTGCAGTTAACATATCAATATTTTTTGGTTTAATTTTCCATTTTGAATTGGGTCGGGAAATAAATGTGCCGGTACCGGAACAAGGGGGGTCAATTAGGATTTTATCGGCTTTAAATTTAATAAAATTAGAAATTAATTCTGCATTTGTATTGATAATATAGATATTATATAATTCATAGAGACGCAATTTACTCGAAAGTTCTGTTAGTCGCCGATATGAACGGTCTATCGCTAAGATCATACCTTTATTTTGCATAAGTTGCCCGATATGCATTGATTTTCCTCCGGGGGCGGCACAGAGGTCAAAAATAATCTCCTCTTTTTGGGGATTGAGGACGTGAGACACCAGAGCGGATGCCTTATCTTGAAGGTAAACAGCCCCCTCCTTATATAAGGAGCTATGAATTATCGGATATTTCCCCGTTAATATTTTTATCACATCTGAAAGATCTCTATCTACTTCAAACGTATATCCTTCTTCGGCTAACTTTTCTGTTACTGTGGGTAAATCGGTCTTTAACGTATTTATTCGAATATAAGTGATATCGGATTCCAGTGACCTCTTTAAAAATTTCATGGTCTCTGGCAGCCCGATTAAGTTGATGAGATATTTAATAAACCAAGGAGGGTGGTAATATTTCAAGCTGAGATTTGTGATATCCGTTGAATCTGTAACATAATCAGCTAGATTTAAATTCTCAATCTTGCGTAAGACCGCATTTGTAAATTTCGATAGTGGCTCCCCAAAGAGTTGTTTGGTCTTTTCAACAATTAATTTGGTAATCTTTGCGGGAGGTATATCTGTAAATTTTAAATTATATGTCCCGACTCGAAGCAAATTGCGTAGTAATGGATGCAATTTATGAATTGGTCCCTTTTGTAGCGATTTTTGAATTAAAAAATCAATGGTATTTAAGCGGCGTAATATCTCAAAAACAAGTAAATGAAGCGTCCCCCGAATTCGCCAGGCACTAATCTTATATTTTTCACTAGTTATTTTTAGTGCCACACGCTCTGAAGCGCCATTTTCCACCGCCAAAATTGTCTCTGCGGCAATTTCTTCCTTATCGATTGCCCCCACAGAAAAACCCTTGAATCTGTTTTAGACAAAGTTAAATTATTTAAATTAAACAATTAAAAAGAGAATTAAAAAGGATTCGAAAAAAAATAATTTGAAAAAATAAATGCACAATATTTAGTGAGGCTAGTATAATGCAGCTAAAAACAATTAAAGAAATTAAAGATGAATTAAAAAGATTGCGAAAACGTCAAAATAAGCATCAAATCAATGAAAGAACTGCACGGAAAATAACTCCCCTGAGAACAGAGCTGTGGCGATTACTTAGACAACAACCCCATCAAAGAAAGACCGCTGTAGCCAAAAAGCCGAAAGAAGCTCAAGAAGAAAAGGAAAAGTCGGGGAAAGTAAAAGGTTCTGGACAATATATTTAATGTCAAATTATAATATGTTAATATAGGACGGATAATACATAACTAGTCTATATAAGCTGATTGACTCGTTTGAGCATCTTATCGGGCTTCAAAATACTTCAGAGGGATCCATGAAAATTGGCCCCACTTATACCAAAGATCAAGAAAGAACAAAAATCAAAAAATGCCTTGTTACCTTATATCCCGATACCGAAGCGCTTACCACGGCCGTGCGTGATAAGTTCGATATTATTATTTGTTATGCTATTCCAGAAACCTGGAGCTTCGCTCAAATTACAGACGAATTTTATAAAAAAGTAAAAATTTTCTTAGAAAATCATATTTATTTTTATGTAATTCCCGAAAAATGGCGCACTTCTGGGCTCATTGACATAATTGCTGAAGTATTTAATCTCAATATCAAAGATATTTTTCAGATTAAAAATAATTCCAATGAAAGTATAATAATAGGGCGCATATGCCAAATTACGAAGCCGTTAACCCTTCAAAACTTACTCATATCAATCAGTCAAAAATTGGATCTCGCGCCTTTACGTTATCTAGGGGATTTAGAGGCGCCCCTCCAACAGATAGCCATTATCCTTGACCATCCTCTCTCTTTACAAATTCTGAAAACCGCGAAACGATTAAATATCGATACGATTATCGGTAGCGATTTCACGTTTAAGACCGAAAAACTCGCCGAAGAATTAGATATTAACTTAATTGATGTCTTCTATCTGGTAAATCTAGGTCTATTAAAATTGACCCAAGTGCTTCGAATGGAACATATCGATGTGGAATTCACTTTTATTAATCTAAAACCCTCCACGAAATTTTTGTAGATAGGGAGGTTTCACTTAATTTATGTCTAAAACATTGAAGAAACGCGTCGTTTGTCTCAATTTAGTCAAATCCCTCACCAAAAAGAACGGTTCTTTCACAATCAACGATATTATCAAAGAGACTAATGTGGCGCGGAGTACTATCCAAGATTGGATCAATAGACTCGTGGATGAGGGGTATATAGGGCGGATCGAAGATGCCATAGGTTCGCGCCCGGCTAAATTTAATTATGTCTTGAAAAGTGAATACCCCGCGACCGCGTGCAAAAATATATTCACTTGTATCGATCGCGCAAACAATATTGTTGAGATTTATCATTATTGTGGTAGTGAAGGATGCACCACCTATTGCGCCTATGCTCATAAACAAACGGGAGGAGTGATTCTTGAAACGAGGCATGATGGAGTTTTCTTACGAGAACTCGCGAAAATTGGCAAGGCACCTTTAGATTTAAAAAGGACGGCGGTAGGTATTGAAGAAGTAATCGTGCAGGGTAATGAAATTATCCAAACTGTAAAGGCAACTGGGGGACCTGCGTATTCGCTCACGGAAACAACAGGTGGCGCCTTAGGGGTAAAAAGCATTGAACATATCAAAAAAGAGAACTATATTGAGGGGAAAATTCACACCGATGCGTTAGAACATATTACGATTGGAATTGATGATACCGATGATTTGGAAGAGGGTGCGACTTGGGCTATCTCGCTGTCTCTCCTTAATAATCTCAAATCTATCCTTCGAATTGCCCATAAAATTGTATTTTTAAATCCCGATATTCCCTTTAAAACCATGGGAAATTATGCTTCCTTTATTGAATTTGCAATTAAAGAATCGGATTTTGAGCGGATCTTACGCGATATTCAAGATTTTTTACAATACAAAACCGTTTCCGAACAAACGGCAATTGCCGTGATGAGAGGCTTATTACTAGTACCAAAACAATTGAAAGAGTTTGCCAATAAAGTGCGGGAAAAAGAAATTCCTATTTCAGAGGCGGACCGTGTCGCAAAAGAGCTACATATCGATTTGATTGAAATAACGGGCGAACGCGGAAAAGTCGGCGCCCTCGCCAGTCTCGCTTTTCTCCGTGAAGAATCCAGCTGTTTAATAAATCCAGAAACAAGAATTAGTATTGATTCTCTATAATTTCTTCCTGCAGTCTTGTTCTATTACTTCCCCGGGATAAATTATAAAAATAAAGTAATGAAATGCGTGATAATTCCTGTAATAATGGGAATAAGCAAGGAAACTATTAGTTTCGAAAATATGCCTAGAGAAAAGGGAAAAGTTTTTACATTTTCTGCAGCTTCATAGCGGGTAATGATTGTTTGGATCCATAAACCTTCTTTAAATTCGTCACCAGTCTTTTTATTTTCATGAATATCCTGATATTTCTTAAAATCTTGATCATATGATATAGATAAATTTGTTAAAATTTGGTCCTTCTTCGCTCTGGCCATTTTATGGATGGCAATCGAAGGGAATATGTAGGTAAATAAAATAACGAGGATAATTATGGTGAAAAGGGTTAAAGGTGCATAAGTAGAAAATAACCCCCAAATCCCACCGACTTCTGTCAATCCGGTGACTGATAGAAGCCAAGGTAGAAATAACGTAAATATTGAGGCGGCTAAGGCCGTTTCTACGGCAATTTCACCAATTACTCCGTAACCCCCAAACCCATCTGGATGCGTAATGGCCAATTCTTTTAATTGAATTTTGTTTGTTTGATTAGGATTCTCTGTTGGATGGGCAAAGCTATGTGCAACAACCGAGATCACAACTAATCCAATGAATCCATCAACAATAAAATAGAAAATAATAGGTAATGTAATAAAATTGACTAGAATGAAATATTCATCAATGAGTAAATTTTGATCGATCGCAAGATAAATGACCACTATAAAGTATCCAGTTATCGTTAAGAGGGAAGGTAATAATCTAGGTGTCAAATATCCAATTCTTTCCAGCCTAGTTTTTTTTTCTTGATACGGTTTATTATAATACCATTGAATGCATCCTTTTTTAAAATCATTATAAAATTTCATATTTCCCTCTATTAGAGGTTTCACCTTTTTCCAAAATTGCCAGAAGGTGTGTTCTTCCCAACGTTCACGCGCAATTGGGTAAAGAATAACCAAGAGAAAGAGGCATATTTCCCCAAAAAAAACATCTATTCCAAAAGGCTATACACCAAAATACCCATAATAATAGTATAAACATAAATAGATATAGAAAGGGATTCCAAAAGTCATTAAGACTGCGATAGGATAGGGGAGATGCTTTAAGATAGGTGTTGTTTTGAATGAAAAAGTATGTCGTGGATCATTTTCGTTCTTCTCATCCAAAATATTTACACTCCTTCTATGCAGTTACTTATTTTGAAACTTATTTAAATAACTTTTGAAATTGTTACATTAGTTCTATGAAAATATGTTTTTAAAAGAAAAAATGAACTCTTCCAATTAAGACTTTGCCGTGATGAGAGGCGTACTACTAGTACCAATACAATTAAAAGAGTTTGCCAATAAAGTGCGGGAAAAAGAAATTCCTATTTCAGAGGCGGATCGTGTCGCAAAAGAGCTACATCTCGATTTGATAATAATAAAAAATAGAAAAAAAGAAAAATTTTTACTCAATTTTTTCCGTCAGCCAAAGGACCGTTTTATATTTAGAAATAATTAATTGCATTTCTTACATCTTCGCGTCTGACATGTCCCTCATTTTATTCACGGCAATAGTTGGATCTTTTAGAAAACTCGATTTGAAATCCGGCATTGATATGATATTATGCACAACGATTTTGATA
>CAYGYC010000292.1:0-410 GCA_964353755.1 uncultured archaeon
TTCTATGCTAGAAGGATTTGTTACCACAAATCAATTAAATGTGTATTTTTATGATAACCGCGAGCAAATCTTTCAAAGATGTTTTGTATTCATTAAACAAAATTTGATGAATTATTTTTAAAACTTCTAGAGAGAAAGTTTATGATATCATGTTCGATTTAATGTACTCAGGTTAACTTTTTTATACGTGAACAATTTTTTAGATAGAAAAGTGATAAAGTGATAAATTCTAACAGCTCTTTAACGGAACTACCTAGTGATTTTGAAGTTTTAATAAAAGGATTAGGTAATAGGAATAGATTCAAAATAGCAATGCTGTTAAAGGAAGAAGGCGATTTATCTCTTTCAAATATTGTGACATTAATTAATAGGAAAAGAAGTATTATCTTGAATCACATTAAAAAATTAGA
>CAYGYC010000292.1:420-5804 GCA_964353755.1 uncultured archaeon
TCAAAATTACCTAAAAAAATCTACGGATTCAAGAGATTATTCTTTTTATGCATTAACGAAATATGGAAATAAATTCATTTCGGATTTAATAAATACTTACAATGAATATTATGAACGAGTGAACAATATAAATAAAATCTCATTTACCTATCAAAAAGAAATCCCTGAAGAATTTGATTCTTTATTACGAGCACTTTCCAGTACATTACGATTTAAATTGACCCTCTTATTTCTTAATCATTTACGGTTCTCATTCTCCGAAATTACCAAATTAATAGGGATAAATAATAGTTTAATGAAAAATCATCTTAACAAATTAGAATTAGGTGGTATTATTCAAAATTATTTTGAAAAAAATGATACTTTAAAAGACTATTCCTTTTATACCTTAACTGATTTTGGAAGAGCAATTATCACTACTTTAATTGAAAGCTATAATAACTATTACAGCGCCCTTAACAAATCTCAAGACGTAAAACTAGTTTCCGTTTCGAAAATTTCTCCGGAGAAATATTTTGAAGGAGGAAGAGAAACTGGAGATTAATTTTTGTCAAATTAATAATCTTATTCGTAAGGGCTTCTAAAAAGAGGTTTAATAATAATAAAAGATTGATTTTGGCGTGAAAATGAAATTGGACAATAAAATAAAGAGATTGACTGAGTTTCATGGGCATCTTGGACCTTATTTGATAATTGGAATGAAAATGGGGGAACTTTCCAATAAGCTTCTGGGAAAGGAAAGTGGTGCAGGGACAGGGCAATTTCATAAGAAAGCCCTTGTTAAAACTGGGATAAAGCCGCCTATTTCGTGCATAATTGACGGCATTCAGTATACTTCGGGTTGTACCTTAGGGAAAGGTAATATTGAGGTTATCGATCAGGGATTACCAGAAGCTACTTTCATTTCAAATGGAAAAGAGTTGACCATTAAATTGAAAATGAAGGTAGAAGCAGTAAACCGTAATCTTGAGGAATTGGCTATGGAACTTTACAAAAAAACGCCCGAAGAACTCTTTGAAATTATAAAAAACTTCTAATTTAAATATTCATACATAAATATATAATAAATGAGGAAAAAAGTCTACACACAGCTATTCAAAAGGTCTTGTAATAAGAATGCAGTGCATTTTTTAAAGTCCGTTGTATTTTTATAAGTTGAATCTCCAATTATAAATTATTCAGGAATGAAGGAATGCAGAATGGAATTTAAAATTTTATTTGCCGGATTAGCGAATGCGGGAAAAAGCTCTATCCTCTTCACATTGAGACGCCAGTTCACCGATCTATCAGAGATTAAACCCACAAAGGGTATAGAACGAAGTGAAATGGAGATTTTGGGTTTTAAAATCCTCACTTGGGATTTAGGCGGTCAAGATGTCTATCGCCAAGAATATAAGAAAAAAGAGGCACTCATTTTTTCTGAAACCGAAATCTTTTATTACATTATAGATGTTCAAGAAATCGATACCTATGAGGAAGCGCTACAATACTTTCGGGAAATTGTTGACATTTTCAAGCTCGCCGATCCTAACAAGTTACCTTGTTTTGTTATCTGCTTCAATAAGATGGATCCGAACATGATTACGGATTATGCGGAACAGATACAAAATCTGACAAAAGAATTTGACGCGATTCTCGAGGGAACGGAATATAAGATCTTCAAAACATCGATCTATAATTTACAATCCCTCATTGAGGCATTCAGCTGGGGAATTTCAAAATTCCTTCCCAAACAATCGGAGTTAGAACTTATTCTGAAAAGGTTCCTTGCCGAATTCCCTAATATACAAGGAGTTAATCTGTTGGAAAAACATTCGATGTTCCTCGTTCAAGCTTACCGCGATGAAGCGTCCCATAGGTTTTTTAATCTTCTGAAAGAAGGGATTATCTCTATTATTGAAAATTTGGGAGTTCAATTAAACATTTTGACATTTGAGATCAATCAAATCATGAAGTTCTATGTGGAGAAAATGGTAATTTTCCAGAAGGATTATTTCTTTCTCTTTTTGGGGAAAGAGATCGATTTCGAAGCGGTTCAGTCCAGTCTCCTTGCTACCTACTACTCGAAAATTCAGAATGTCGTTCAACGCAATATTTAAAGCACTTGGAGGTAATAAGATGAATCAAGCTGAGAAGATAGGCTTAGTAGGAATGATTCTGGGTATTGGTGCCATTTCAGATGTAATCATGTTCTATATCTACAGCAACATTCCCTTTTTAGCGGATTACGTTTGGATTCTTGTGCCTATATACTATGGCGTTGGTTTAGTCGGGGGCATTATCGGGTTGATTTTATCAATCTGGGGCCTTTCCATAAAATCGTCAACTTTTGGAATAATTGGCATACTGACATCCGCCGCCGCAGTGATAATCGTTATTATAGGATTTTTCCTCTAACCAGCCTCGGTATCGTGCCTTTAGTATATCGTTACCGCAATTAAGGAATCATAAAATTCACGGATATAATTCTCCCCGATGCATGATGTTATTGGGGTCAAACAGTCCTTTCATACGTTTTAATAGACTATATTGAACTCCATAATGTGGACCTAGAATATCCCATTCGTCTGAATGGGCATCCAAGTGGTAACTCCCTAGCTTTAAGTATTCTGGTAAAAGTTCTTTATTTACTGCACTTTTTATTGATTTCGATACCTTGTCTTGGGGATCCCATAGTAAATCCAATTCACAAACCAACCTTTTATAGGACGAAAGATATTATTAATTCAATGAGCCAAGAACAAATCGAATTAGCTGCCCAATGGATTACGCATTCGAAGAAGATAGTTGTCTTTACGGGAGCGGGTATCAGCACCGAATCGGGTCTTCCGGATTTTCGTGGTCCAGATGGGGTCTGGACGCGGCGGGATAAAGGGCTTCCCCCGCCGCCTCAAACAAAGCCGTGGCATTTAGTCGATCCCAACGCAGCCCATTATGCCATCGTCGAGCTACAAAACCTGGGTTTATTGGATTTTCTCATTTCGCAAAATGTGGATAATTTACATCTCAAATCGGGGATTAAGCCGGAGACATTAGCCGAGCTCCATGGAAATACGACGCTCATAAAATGCCTGAGCTGCAACAAGAAAATGACCTTTGAAGAAGCGGGGTGGGACCAATCGACATGGGGCCCCGGCTATCGCACTTCGCCGATTTATAAGCATCAGCCCAAATGCCCTGTGTGCGGCGGACGCCTCATATCCTCGATTGTTAATTTTGGCGATCCCTTACCTGAAGAAGATCTAGAAGCCGCCTTACAGCATTCTAAAGATTGCGACCTGTTTATCGCTGTGGGGTCGTCGCTGGTGGTCACCCCAGCAGCCTATTGCCCAAAATTAGCCCTCGAAGCAGGGGCGAAAGTCATTCTCCTCAACGAGGGAGAAACCCCCTTTGATGGGTTGGTTCAAATGCGAATCCATGGTAAGGCAGGAGTTATCTTATCCCAAATTATGCAACGCGTTAAAGAGCTCCTTCATAAATAAAAATATTTGAATTCTTTTTATGATATCTTCACATGGATTGTTAAGACCTTCGCAAATTCTTGCCCTGTTTAAAAAAGAGATAATGAGAAAAAGATAAAAGAAAATTTACTAAAACTTTAAGCATGAAACTGAACTTGATTATTGGTGAAAATGATAGAATCCCCATTCCCTCTACCGAATTACAAAAGTTGAAATTAAAAGAAGGCAGCAAAGTGACTATAAAATCAATGATTGGTCCTAATGGCAAAATCGAGAATCTGAAAGCGATGATTGGACCTAACGGCATGATCCAAATACCCAAAGATGTGGTAACCAAATTGGGTTTAAAAAAGGGGGCTAAAGTGGAAATAGAATTACAAACACGGGATACAAATCCCGCTACTTGGTAAATCAGTCAATAATCAGGTCGTCCCCCCACATCGTCATGCGAGAACTGTGGGGAAAGCGATTTGCCGGTGCCCGCCAGCCTGACCAATTTGCCACGATTATTAATTTTCATATCTTAATTTTTTTATGCAGATAAATAAGGAGGAGACTAATTAACTCCAAGAATGGAGTTAATTTTTAGAACAGGAACTCATAAAGATTTTACGATATCTTCAGTGGAGTAAGTGATTACGACGTTTTGCTTTTTAAAATGTTTGTCATTTGACCAAATGCCATCATTTGTAATTGATAAGGCTAATGCAAGAAAGGGAACATCTTTTTCATCCACAGCTCCAATTAGATCTATTGCTTTAGTTAATTCATCTTTATAATCGTCCAAGGGAACAATATGGATATTTTCAAGAATTTGATTCATTACAATCTCAATAGTTTTTTCCGATACGTTCGCTTTCTTTGTAATCTCAGGGAGATATTTTCTGATTTCATTCAATGAAAATTCAGGAAGATAAATTTCAAATTTTGGATTTAATAAAATTTTTCGGGTGATCGAATTTTTAATCAGAGCAGAAATTAAAATATTCGAGTTGATAACTAATTTCATTCCACTTATTCATCCAAATACTTCTTATGCTCTTCCCATGCTCTCTTTTTAATCTCTTCTCCGATTATTTCGACATCTTCCTCAGTAAGTTTACTGTTTGCTAATAAGGTGTCTGCTAATTCTAGTCGTTCCACGTATTTTTCAAGTGCACCCCGAGCCACGTGACTCCATTTAATTTCCGGATGCTTTTTCATCTTTTTATATAATTGCTCTGGGATCGAAAATGTCATGTTTGTCATAATTCATTCCTACGTATAATATGTGTTTTACCTTAAAAATTTTCCTTGATTAAAACGCGGTCTAATGATTATAATTACCAAATAAATCATTTTTCTAGTTTAATTTTCTTATGCAGATAAACAAGGAGGAGACTAATGCCTACGGCAAATCCGATTAAAAGGGGAAGGGTGTATGCCCCGTTAAAAAGGGAATAATGCAAGTTGCTCCAAGTCCAGTGAGTTGGGAAGAGAAAGCCGGCTAGAAAGAAAATAAGAATGGAGTCTAGACCCATAAAAAGAATCAGAAAATTAGTTAAACTGAGTTTCAGGGTAGCTTGTTGGGATTGCCCTAACATTTTGAACATTACTGAAATGAGTAGAAGTATAATCGGTAAATAAATGAGCCACATGGCCATCCGATAATCAGCCCATATCCAAAAATCACCGGGGGGTTTGCGGGGATCACCAGGGATAATCCAGTGGAAGCCGGCTTCAACCGCATGCCAATCCATCTCCGCCGCCGCAAACCAGAAGACAATATAGCCCCCAAAGATGAGGAGCAGTTGTCGAAAAGTGCTTTTAATTTTAGGGAAATAGGTGCTAAATAAGGTGAAAATTACCAGAATCCCGGCAAAGGTTAAAAGAAGATAGAAAGGAATTCGATCATTTATTATATTTGTATTCAAATACAGGAGT
>CAYGYC010000293.1:0-5780 GCA_964353755.1 uncultured archaeon
TCTAGGGCTGGAAGAAGGATACCAAGAGCTCAAGGACTGGGCTCTAGGGCTGGAAGAAGCATTCCAAGAGCTCAAGGACTGGGCTCTAAGGCTGGAACAAGACAACCAGCAGACCAGAGACTGGGCATTGGGACTGGAGAAAGAGAACCAGGCGTTGAAGCAGACCTACAGGGAGCTGAGGGGCAGGCGTGTTGTCCGCATTGCCACTCGGCTTGGTCTGATGAACCTGGGCAGTGGGACCAGCGAGGATAGCTCGTAGTGCGCATCGCTTTTCTGACACCGTATCTTCCATATCCCCCAGACACTGGGGGCAAGAATCGGACGTACAACTTGCTCAAGCGACTGGGACAGGCCCACTCGGTTGACCTGTACGTTCCGGCATATGAGCCAGTACGCGGTGGACACGGTGATCTGGACGAGTTCTGCGCCAACATATGGATTTACGTGCACCAGGTGCTGTGGACCAGACGGCAGCTCATCAAGGACAGGCTGACCTTCACCCCGGCGACCGTTCTCAACTTCTCGCGGCCAGGAACGATCACTGAGATGCGCAGCGACCTGGCAGAGCGTAATTACGATCTTATTTTCGTGGACGAGCTTGTGATGGCGCCGTACGCGTGGGAGCTTCACGGCACCCCAAAGGTGCTGGCGAGACAGAAGGCAGATTCTCGCTATTTCTGGGACGTGGCCGTGCGATGCCCGTGGGGAAGAAGCAAACTCTGGAACCTGCGTGAGGCCCTATTGCTGCGTCTCTACGAGCGCAGGGTTTGGTCAGTTTATCAGAAGGGCGTTGTGGTGTCGGAGCAGGAGCGTGAGCTCTTCCTGTCCATCAACCCCCAGTTGGAGCTTTGTGTAGCGCCGAATGGCGTGGACCTGGAGGCTTTTCAGTTCAAGCCTATCGTAATGGCGGACAAGCCGCTGCTCTTGTTCCATGGAACAATGTCATACTACGCCAATGTTGATGCCCTTCTCTTCTTTACTGCCCAGATCTACCCGCTGATCAGGCAACAAGTGCCGTCTGTCAAGCTACTAGTCGTGGGTCAGAGTCCGGGGCCCGAAGTCAAGGCGCTCGCAAGCGAAAATGATGGTATTGAGGTAACGGGCACAGTGCCGGATGTCCGACCCTTCTTGGAACGAAGCACCGTGGTCGTGGTTCCTGTTCGGATTGGGCATGGAACTCGGCTGAAGATTGCCGAGGCGATGGCCATTGGACGGCCCGTGGTCTCGACCACTGTTGGCTGCGAAGGGCTAGCGGTCAGGGATGGTCATGATCTCTTCATTGCAGATACCCCGCAAGCTTTTGCAGACGCGGTTGTTCGGTTGACGCGAGACATCGCCCTCAGACGTCGCGTCGCAAGCAATGCGAGAGCACTGGTCAGCGAAGCATATACATGGGACAGTATCGGTGCACACGTTGAGCTGTTCTGTCGCAAGGCGGTGGCAAGTGAGAATCGCGTGGCTCCTTAACCTCTATCCTCCTTACATAATGGGTGGAAATGAGGTGCTTGCCAAAGACATTGTTCTTGAGCTTCGCGCCCGAGGGCACGACGTGTTTGTACTGACTGGGCATGGGAAGAGATTGCCGAAAGACCCGTACCACCTAAGCCCGGTCAATTTCGATCTCGATCTGATGGGAGAACGTTTTCTCGGAGCGCGTGCACCTTCTATAAGCGAATCCTTCCGGTGGCACGTTTTCGACCATTGCACTTACAGAGAGACGACCAGAGCCCTGCATCAAACAGACCATGATTTGACCATCGTCGACAATTTCTCTCTGATCTCCGTTGCGCCGCTCCTGGCGGCGATGCGAGCAGCATCCAAGGTGATTGTACAAGCCAATGACAAGTGGTTGATATATGGCCTAAAGCGGGCCGGCGAGGGACTCTGGCACTGTCCCCAAGCGCAACGACACCTGATTGCCTTTGCGCAGCGACTTCTGCAGCCCATATTCAGCAGAATTGCCCAACCGGTCCCGATTATCGTGAACTCCCATTTCATGAGAGACACGTACGTCCGCGCTGGCTTCGAGGCCGGACGTGTCAAAGTAGTGCACTTGGGCATAGATGTGGATCTGTTCTGGCCCAACACCAACCGTTCTGAAACTGGCATGCCAATCCGACTGATGTTTGCCAGCCAATTATGGGAGGGGAAAGGGCCACAGGTTGCCATAAGAGCCCTTGCCGAACTGAAGGAGCAAGCGCCGGAAACGCCTTTCATCCTGGATGTTTATGGAGAGGGACACCAGGCCTTCAGAGATTCTCTTGACGCGCTGGCGACGAAACTAGGCGTCGGCGATTCTGTTCATTACCGCGGATACGTGTCACCAACAGAGTTGGCAGAAGCTGCTCGGACCCATGACGTTTTCTTGTTCACCGCGATCTGGGATGAGCCTTTCTCGTTGACGCTTCTGTCCATGATGTCGTGCGGTATCCCTGTCATCTCTACCTGGGCCGGGGGGAATCCAGAAGCGATTGAGGACGAGCAGACGGGCCTTCTGGTGCCTCCGGGCGACCCACTTGAGCTGACAAAGGCGATCCTGAGATTGGCGGGAGACCCCGTCCTGAGATCGAAGCTGAGTGCAGAGGCAGCAGCCAGTGTGCGCCAGAGGTGGTCCTTCACAACGTACGTTGACACCCTCGAGGCATTGTACCACACCTATGCAAGTGGGTAAGACAGCTAGTGAGAACACGTGACCAGAGGAAAGGGCGTGACTTGTAGCCGTATTGTACCACCTCAAGAAGCGGCCGGCTCAAGTGGTGGGCTCAAACGATGCCGCCAGAGAATGACAACATTTATCGAATGAGAGCCTTGGTAGTCGGCGGAAATGGCTTCATGGGATCTCATCTCGTGGATCAGCTCGTCGTGAGCGGATGGGAGGTTGCCGTTCTTGATGCTAAAGAGCGAAGTTATGAGCCTGCGCCGCCGCAGGTCCGGCTTATCAAGGGAGACTTGGGACAATCTCGTTTGGTCACCGAAGCGTTGACAGGGGTAGACATCGTCTTTCATCTGGCTTGGAGCACTATTCACGAAAGCTCTATGGGAGACCCCATAGCAGATCTCACGGACAATGTGATTCCATCAATCCTTTTGATTCAGGCCTGCCTCGAAGCGGGCACACAGAGGATCGTTTATGTATCCTCGGGCGGTACCGTGTACGAGCCGACTGAGCACATGCCCATTCCTGAGACCCATGCGCAGAATCCGATCAGTGCTTATGGCATCACCAAACTGGCCGTAGAGAAATACCTGCAGATGTTTCGACACTCGCACGGTATCGAGTACGCCATTCTACGACCGTCAGTTCCCTATGGACCACGGCAAAACCCCCTGCGGAGACAGGGGGCTGTGGCCGTTTTCCTATACCAAGTCGCCCATGGCCTGCCCGTCACCATTTGGGGAGATGGCAGTACGACGCGCGACTACTTCTACATATCTGACTTGGTTGAGGCACTGATCGCCGCAGCGGAACGAGAACTGGACCAGAATCGCGTGTTCAATGTTGGTGGATCGCAAGAGGTCTCACTGATCCAACTCGTAGGGTTAGTAGAACAAACCGTGGGCCAGAAGGCACGCATAGAGTACAAACCGGCCCGCAAGTTTGATGCAAGACGAATCGTGTTGGATACCAGGTTGGCCTCCCGTGAACTGGGTTGGCGACCCAACGTATCCCTGGAGCAAGGTCTGGCCCAAACATGGGAGTGGCTGTCATCCGCAACAGTTCGGAGGTTCCTGGCGCACTGATACCTGACGATTTCGCAAAGTGCGGGCAAGGTTGCGCACCGCACGCTTGTGGTTGCTTCGACGCCTTCCTGCTTATGCGCGGCGGTTGGACGGAGCACGCCGCCAGTTTTCCGAAAAGAGAGTGCCTGTTCAGTGGGGTGCCAGCCCAAGAGGCGCAGACGCTTGAACTGGGTTAGATGAAAAAGTACGCACGGGAATGTCTCAGAGGGCTCGATCATCGTCCGAGGCTTGTTGATCTCGCGGTCCTATTGCTGCTCTGCGCTCTGCCCTTCCTGGTTTTTTGGCCAGTGGCGATTGGCCAGAAGACATGGGCAGACGGCGATCTCTTCGATTACAACTATCCTCTCTTATACACCATAGCGCAACAGTGGAAGGCCGGACACGTACCGCTCTGGAATCCGCATATCTTCGGCGGAACGCCGCTGCTTGCGGCAATGCAGGGAGGGGTATTCTATCCACTGAATGTCCTTTTCCTGGTCCTACCCGAGTGGCTTGCCTTCGGCTATTCGATCCTGGCCCATTACTCACTGATGGGAGCCTTCATGTTCCTTTACCTCCGGTCGCTGCGCTTGGCGCGAGGTCCGGCCACCGTCGGTGGACTTGTGTTCATGTTCAGCGGATTCGCTCTGGGCCACCTCGGCCATGTCTCCACCGTTCGCACGCTGCCATGGTTGCCGCTGATTCTGTTGTCCCTTGAAATGTGGCGACACACTGGCCGGTTTGGTTACGTGTCACTAGGCAGCGTCGCCGTCGGAGCCATGTTGGTGGCAGGCCACCCACAAATACCCCTGTACGCGCTCATGGTGTCCGCGGCCTATGGAACTTTCCTTGTTCTGTCTTCCGACGGACTCGAGCGCAAGCGGTTAATGCAGGGGGGACTGGCGATTGCGATCCTTGGTGCTTGCCTGGCCGCCGTGCAGATCGTGCCTACCGCTTTCGCCGTTCGGGACTACTTGAGGCCAAGCGACGGCAGCTACGATTACTTCAGTAGTTACTCTCTCCACCCACTCCTACTGACAACCCTGGTGTTCCCACGTATAATCCCAACCAACCTCGCGGAGTTGCCCGGATATGTGGGGATCGCAACCCTCGTGCTAGCGGCGATCGGAGCTATGTGTCCTGTGAAAGAAACGAGAGGGCTGAGTCGATTCTTCGCGGGGGTGGCGGCAGCTTCACTGATTCTGGTGATGGGGAAATATACTCCGCTCCACCGAGTGCTATACCGTGTTCCGGTGTACAACCTCTTCACCGCGCCTGCCAGAAACTGGTTCGAGTTCACCTTTGCTGCGGCGGTGCTGGCGGCCATGGGCACCCAGGTCGTGGTTAGCACTCGGTACCGAACCAGCGGTCGCATACTAGGCGAGCGTATCATCCTTGGCTCTCTGCTCCTACTTCTCTTCGGCGGAATAGCCATCTCTGTTCTAGGACACACACCGCTGCGCCTAATGACGGAGGCCGCAGCCCTGGCGACAGTGTCTATTCGGGATCCCAATATCATCGGGCGGCTTCCCGTGCTTCTGAGCAGTCTTGCCCTGCTGTATTTTGGGCCAAGGTGGCCGAGACCCGGTTCGAGGGCTGTACTTATCTCGAGCCTCACAGTACTCCTGATCGTCGATCTGGTAAGCTTCGGAGGATCCATCTACGGGCTGTATCCGCCTGAGGTATACACTGAGCCTCCATCTTCTCTCCAAGCGCTTGCAGGAGATCGTGGTACCTATAGGGTGGTCACCGTTCAACAATCCCTTGAGGACACAATGGGGATTGCACCAAAGAAGGAAGTACTTCTGCGCAACTTCAACTCGGTGTACGGGGTCGAGAGTGTCAACGGGTTTGACTCCATCATGCTGAGACAGATCAACGAGGTATCTGGCGGCATCATGCCGACCTACGGACTCCTTGTCGGCACGCACGTGCTGGAGAATCCCCAATTCGTGAGGTTCATGGACCTATTCGGCGTGAAGTACGTTGTCCTGCCGCGTGAGGCGGACTATGAGCCTGACGCTCAACGGTATGGCGTGGTGTACGAGAATCAGATGGTT
>CAYGYC010000294.1:0-5776 GCA_964353755.1 uncultured archaeon
CATTTCTGCCGATATCGGTGGTGCCGACAAAGGTCACCCCTTTGATATCCGGGCTTTCCAACAGAACCGCGGCGGCGCCGGCATCTCCATGCACCACGTTATACACACCCGGTGGGAAACCGGCTTCGTCGATGAACTCAGCCAGCTTCCCCTGGCTTATGGGGGCTCTGGGTGAGGGTTTGACAATGAAGGTGTTGCCGGTAGCCAGTGCGAAGGGTGAAAACCAGAGCGGTACCATAAATGGAAAATTAAAGGGGGCAAGGTGGCAGAAAACCCCCAGCGGCTGGTAAACGACCGATTCATCAATCCCAGAGGCAATATCTTCCAGATTATACCCCATCATCAATGAGGGAATACCGGTGGCAACCTCCACCATTTCAATACCGCGCCGTGTTTCCCCTCTGGATTCATCAATAGTTTTACCGTGTTCCTGGGTCTGAACCCGGCTCAGTACCTCAAAATTCTTCTCCAGCAGCTCCTTAAGCCGGAACAGGCACCTTACCCTGGCTACCGGCGTCGTTCTGCGCCACTCCGGGAAAGCCTCTCTCGCAGCCCTAATCGCTGCCTGGACTTCTTTCGGGGTGGACATCGGAACCCTGGCAATGGTCTTCTGGCTGGCCGGATTAATAACGTTCACGACGTCTTTTGATTCGGATTTAACCCACTCCCCGCCAATATAGTTCTTGAGTTCCAGCACTTCCTTAATCGGCTCATCTAGGATTGCCATAAATCTCCCCCTTAAAATATTTATGATTATTTAAGAGTATTTAAGCCCCGGACTCTTTGATGGATAGGGCCTCGCCTACCGATTCGATATGGGCCAGCATTTCTTTTTCCGCCATTTTGGCATCACCCGCCTTTAAGGCATGGTAGATAACCTGGTGTTCTTTAACTACCCGTTGAGAGAACTGGATATCGGGGACGAGGGTGCTTTTCTTGAAGCTCAGAAGAAAATCCTCCACATAGTCAACCGTAAGAGTCAGAATAGGGTTGTGCGTGGCCGCTGCTATCAATCTGTGGAACTCTACGTTACGTTCTTCAACGGCCCAGAAGTCCTGGCTGGAAAATACGAATTTCCCCCTCTCCAACTTTTTTACGCAGTATTGGATATTGGCTTCGATTTCGGCTAGCTCCTCGGCGGTAATTTCGGAGGTGGCCATGCGCACCGTAGCGGGTTCAATAACTCTCCTTACGTCATTCAGGTGCCTGGCCGAGAATTTACCAGAGGACAGGAAAACCTGCACGGCATCCTTCACGACGTGGCTTTCCGCCTGGGTAACAAAGACGCCACCACCCTTCCCCCTTTTCTTGGCCACAATGCCGATAGTCTCCAGCCCCCGGAGGGCCTCTCTCATCGTCACCGCGCTGACGCCAAACTGCTTACCAAGCAATTTTTCCGGGGGCAGTTTGCTGCCAACGCTAATTTGCCCGGTCAGTATCATGTCTTTAATAGAATCTTCAATCATTCCGGAGAGTCTCCGGTGCTTTAACGGTCTGAAATCAATAGCATTCATCGCTTTCTCCTTATTAGATTAAAGGAGCTTCTTGCATATTATATTATGACGAGGGGAAAAATTGATAATTTGCCAGGCACTTACCTTTAAGTCTTTTAACATCCGCTCAAAAGGCAACTTCAAATATAATATTATATTTTTAACCTTTATGCAAATCTTATTATACCACAAAAAAGCCCTTGACAAAATGATTTTCTTATGCTAGACTCGCTAACAATTGCTAATCTGAAACAAAGGCTTGTCTCCGGGCTAGAGTCAAGCTAATAGTTATTTGAGCCGTATTTATTATAATAATATAATATTATAGTTTATCCAAAATATTCACGTATTCATCTACTGAATAGTTTTGGGGGCCGTGGATTTGATAGCTGACGAGCTTTTTGCCGATTTAGCTTTAGTCAACGGCAAAGTAGTTACCGTTGATGGCCACTTTTCTATTGCCCAAGCCATAGCCATAAAAGACAACAAAATCATGGCTGTGGGCACCAACGAAAAAATCAGGGAATTTACGGGTAAGCACACTGAGGTTCGGGACCTTAAGGGGAAAACGGTACTGCCCGGTATTAATGACTCTCATACGCACGCCGTTTACTACGGCGGTTCACGGCCACCCTTTGTTCTGGATGTGGGCTATCCTAAGGTAAAGTCTATCTCTGATATTGCCCGCGCTGTCGGCGAAAAGGCTAAAACCATCAAACCCGGTGAGTGGGTTTTGGGCAGCGGATGGGATGAGGGGTATCTGGAGGAGTGCCTGAAGGACCCGGGGCGGCATCCCACCAGATGGGATTTAGACCAGGTATCTCCCCACAATCCAGTCTGCCTCACAAACTATACCGGGCACGAAGTGTGGGCTAACAGTGTCGCCATCAAGCTGGCTGCCATAACGGCAGATATGCCTCTTCCTTTAGGAGGGGAGATTGTCAAAAGCCCGGCTAATGGAGAGGTTAGCGGCATTTTGAGAGAGCTACCGGCTATGGACATGGTCATGAAACTGGTGCCTCGCTGGGATAAAGCATTTAAACGAGAGGCAATCATTACTATGATGCGGGACCTGAATGCCCGGGGCATCACCAGCACTACCGATGCCTCCCTCGGGCCCGGTGGTATCGGGTTTGAGGGCGGGCTGATGGATTCGGAATGTATCAGTGCCTATAACGACCTCTGCAATGAGAATAAGCTGAGCCTGCGGGTTAATATCTTGTACCTTCTGGGGCAATACGGCGGTTGTTCCTTTGCTGACTTTCAGCAATTTATACCGCAGATAGGCATACACTCTGGCTTTGGTAATGACATGCTGAGGATAGCCGGCATTAAAATCTTCACCGATGGTACGCCCTTTGCTAAAACGGCGTGGATGTATGAAGATTATCCCGATGGCGGTAATGGCAGACTGGTTCTCCCCGGGGAAAATGATGCACAGCGGGCTGATGAGCTGAAAAAGATGATTATCTATGCCCACAAGTACGGGTTCCAGTTAGGCATACATGCCGTTGGCGGGAAAGCTACTGATTTATGTATTGACAGTTTCATTCAGGCAGAGCGGGAAGAACCAAAAGGGCTTCGTCACTATGTGATACACGGGGATTTTATCTCGGATAAGTATATTGAGCTGGCCGCCAAACACGGCATAGGGTTATGTGTCCAGCCGGTGCTAAAATGGGTATTCTCAGAAGCTATTGACCGTGCCGTCGGCGAAGCGCTATCGGCGCGGCAATGGTCGCTCAGAAAAATCATTGATGCTGGTATTCACATCAGTGCCGGGTCGGATGCTCCGGTAACAGCCCCGGATTGGCTGCAGGGGATACAGTACGCCGTAAGTAGGGTATCCAGGGGCGGAGTGGCAAGAGGCCTGGAACATCGCATTACCGTAGCCGAAGCGATTCATCTTTTTACCATGGGCGGGGCCTGGCAGGACCACGCCGAACATATTAAAGGCTCCCTTGAGGCCGGCAAGCTGGCTGACCTTTGTATACTGGACCAGGACATACTGAATGTGGCGCCAGACGATATCAAGGATATTCGCAATCTAATGACCATCGTCGACGGCAAGATCGTCTACGATGCAGGAGGGGTGTAGATTAAGATTTAATAAAAACTAAAAGGAAAGGCTTGGCATCGGGCAGCTAAGGTAGAGAAACAATATTTAAAAAAAGGAGGGAATAATGAAAACCACAAAGGTACTAAAGATTTCGTTCCTGTGTCTTCTGTTGCTGCCGCTACTGGCAGTACCCGTCGCCGGTTGCGGTCCGCAGCCACAAGAAGAGGCCCAAGAGCTGACGATTGGTTGTGTTATGCCGTTTTCGGGCCCTTTGGGCTTCATCGGCATGGCCATGACCAAGGGGCTGGAGCTCCAGTTCAACAAGATAAACGAGGAGGGCGGGGTAGAAATCGGCGGGGTGAAGTACAAAATCAAATATATCCAGGAAGATAGTAAGGGAGCCCCCGAGTCATCAGCTACAGCGACGCAGAAGCTGGTCCATCAAGATGGGGCCAAGTTCGTCTACGGCGAAATTCTGGAAGAATGCGACGAGGCCATCTACCAGGTCTGCGGACCGGCTAAAGTACTGCAGATATTATCTTCAATTAATATTCCCGGTCACCCGGCGGATATAGGCCCGGGTAAACCATTCCTGGTGAGGCTGGGTATTAGCTTTGATGACACCCACTCCATGGACTTTGCCTATCTGAAGGAAGCCTACCCCAATGTCAAGACCATAGCTATCTCCATCTCCGATATTGGCGAGGAGCCGGTGTTTGAGGATGCCAAGAAAAAAGCTGAAGCCCTGGGCTTTACGGTGCTGGAACCAAGAATGTGGGAGTGGGGCACTGAGGATTTCGTCCCCTACTATACCAGGTTGCTGGCGGATAAGCCCGATGCCGTACTAGTATTGATAAGCGGACAGGCGATGTACCAGATATCTGCCGCCAGGCAGCTGGGCTATACAGGAGTACTGATATCGAATGCTCCCCTGGGCCCGGAGGTTATTCTGCGTGTTGCCGGGGCAGAGGCCGGTAATGACGTCATCGTTAACGGTTGGGACCCGGGCAATCCGCCGACAGATGTCCTGAAGGAGATTGTGGAGAGGTGGGAGAAAACCTACACGGATGAATTCGTTTCCGACGCCTCACTGACCTGGGATTCGTCCTGGATACTGATACAGGCCATGCAGAAGGCCCAGAGTGTCGACCCGGAGAAGGTCGCGGCGACCCTTGATACTATGATTAATATGGGAGATATCCAGACAAGCCACGGCCCGGGGCGCATGGGCGGCATTGAGAGGTTCGGCGTCAACCGCTCGCTAATCAGGCCTATCCCCATCACCAGGCTGATGAACGGGCAAATAGAAACGGTAGGACTAAGACTACCTACGGAATACAGCGAATAACTAGGTAGATAAATCGGTGGATAAATAGTTGGTGCCTGGCTGGTAAGGGCACATTTTAACCGGGAAACCGGGGTGCATTATCAGCCAGGCCAACCAGGTTACTCCCGGTAATGCGCTTAAAGCCCTACATAAGGGGCTAATATAAGGGGCTAATATAATAATGGATGTCACACTCTGGTTACAGGCCACAGCTAACGGGCTGGCGTTGGGCTGGCTCTATCTGCTAATGGCGCTCGGTTTAACCTTCATCCTGGGCATACTGCATGTTCTGCAGTTTGCCCATGGTGAGATCTTTATGCTGGGTGCTTATATTGTCTACTACCTCACCGTATCCTTCGGGATAAATGTCTACCTCGCTATACCGATAAGCATGGTCATCATGGGTATTTTCGGCATAGTCATAGAGAGGCTCGTCTTCCGGCCGGTTGCCGGCAAGGACATGCCCTCCATTGTCGTCAGCCTGGCGCTGTCGACGTTTCTGGTGAGCTTCGCCGTGGTAGTTTTTGGCATCTTTGAGCGCATCATCCCGAAGCTGGCCTTCGGAAGCTTCTTTATCTTTGAAAGCGCCGTCCCTAAAGACCGGCTTATCGCCGTGGCGCTGTCGGTAGTGCTACTGCTATTAGTCTACCTTTTTCTTAAAAAGACCAAGTATGGACAGGCCATGATGGGCAGCGCCCAGAACCGCGAGGGTGCGCTCCTGCGCGGCATAAACCCGAACGTAATGTCGCGCGTGGCTTTTATCGTTGCCGGTGCGCTGGCAGCGGCTGGTGGGGCCATGGCCGGCTCGATATTAATGCTGCAGACCTCTATGGGAGGACTGCCCATGCTGAAAGGGCTGATTATCATCGTGGTCGGTGGTATGGGGAGTATTCCCGG
>CAYGYC010000295.1:0-5740 GCA_964353755.1 uncultured archaeon
TAAAGTCCGCTGCTTTTTGATAAAATTCAAAATGGCGCTTGTTTTTACCCAATTTCGGAGCGGGGTCTGAAATTTCTTCCCAATCTCCTGTAATGCTAGATTCAGTGTTTCAAAACTTTGTGGTGGGCGCGTAAAGGCGTCCTTGACGGTTTCCCGAATGACCCACACTCCTAATGGAACGATGTATCCACCACTCACTTCCCGAAACACAATGGCCGTAGCCTGTTTTTTAATACGGAGTAGATATTCCGCGAAGGAGAGGCGCGCGGAATAATAGGCGCCCGTGACATGGGAAGCGTAGGTTTTGCGTCCCCCATAAAATTCCGCATCTGCCACAATAACTGATTCGTTATAGGGATTAAAAGCACTTTTAGAACACCATGTTTCGAGCTGTTCAAAGCCCCATTCGCGCGGTAATAGCAGAATTTCAAAGTGGTTATCTAAATAAGTAGCAGAGAAAACCAGATATTTATCAATTTGGGGAAAGCTTTTCACTGTCTCAATTAACTGCTTCGAAATAATATCATCAGCAGCAGTGATTGACCATCTAGTTGGAACTAGCTTCCGATTTCGCTTCAATCCTAATAATCCGGCGGAAAGAATTCGGATGATGTCTGAAAGCGGTAATTTTTGGGAATACAAATACCCCACGGCAGAACTGGCGCGGAAATCCGTGTCATCCACCGCTTTTTCGACATATAAATTCACTTTGGGATTTTCCGTTATCTCTAGCTTCTGGATATGCCCAAGTGGACCAAAGGGGCTGCTATGCGAATCAAAAATCATTTTGAATTTGGGTTCCTTCTCAAAGACTGCCTCAGTATCAATGGGGCGAGCTGCCATGGCCACTTCTTGGCTTGTTTCCAGTATTTTATTATCCTGAAATTTCCGAACATTTACGCGAAACGCCGACCGCACCAATTTAATGCGATAGCCCACAATTTCCTCGATTTCTTTGCCATACCATAGATCGGGGCGGTCTAAGATTTGAATATCCTCGCCTTTCCCTACCATGGGCGGGATCATCGGCCCTACTAAAACATCGGGATAATTGTAGCGCCCCACAAAAAAGGAGGGGGGCGAAGATCCGAACAGTTCTGTCGATAGATTAATTTTTTTCATGGGAATTAGCGCTTGCTGCTTTAAAATTATGGGACACCTAGTTTTCCCGCATAAATTGCGAGCGCCTTTGCATAGCACGCAAATCCCTTTGGGCAGATTCAGCCTAACCATTTAGTCGCCTGTTTTTTCGCTTTAGCCGTATGAAAAATTATTAGGATAATTAAAATAAAGTATTGAATCACTAAAATAATTAATGGCTACTTGAAATAATTAAAAAAACTTGAGAAAGAAGGATGACCTCAAAATGACGGTGCTATTTCGGAATTATAGAGAGGACGATTATGAGGCTACGACTGAGCTGATGCGCCAACTTTCAGCAACCTATAAAGTGAAATTCGATGAAGAAAAGTGGAAAAAAGCGAGTCGCTTACGCTATTTTAGTCCCGATTCCAGAGGACAGACTTTGATTGCAGAAGAAAATGGAGAAGTAATTGGAATGGGATTTATCAGCGCTAAATTGGAATCGACTGGCTTATATGTCGGATATTTAACCGATTTTATCCTACGCAAAGATACCATAGGGCAGGGTATTGGACTAAAAATGGCGTACAAAGCCATTGAAATTTTGGAAAGTTGGAATGTGAACCGGATTCGGATTAATATCCTGATGGAAGTCAAGGATTATATGTTAAAATTAATAGAGAAAATCGGGTTTAAACCTACCTATATCGTAGCTGAAAAAATTTACTAATAGGTAGAAGCATCAATTGGTGCCTTACATTTTGGACAATTGTATTTTCCGGGTTTAGAGACACTAAACCAATTATTGCACTGATCGCACTGGATCGCCAATTTTAACGGCTGACTACAGGTAGGACAGGGGAATGGTTCGAATTTTTCGACTTCAAACCACTTTTGACAGGAAGAACAACGCAACTTTATTTTCTCGGGAGGTTTTTGAATTAGAGAAGCTTCTTTTTTGCTAACCGCTCCTACTGGTTGTGCGGGAATCTCGATTTTAGGCATTTTTGGTATTGTTTTTCTTTCCTTAGGAGCTTTTGGAACTATTAATGTCTTGGCTGTGCCAATATACTTTTCTTCTGAAGGCGCAATTGGAATTTCTACTTGTTGGCCATCATATGGATTTTCTATACTTACCGGAGGTGTCTCCTGAGGCGGATTAGGCAATAAAATAACTGGTTCTGTGGGTAATATCGCTGGTGAAGAGGTACTTTTTTCGATAGGTGGGACATTTTTTACCGATTCTATTGCCCCTAAAAGCAGGGACGTTTCGATTGGGGTTTTGGGGATTTCTAACCGTTGATCGAGTGAAAACTTGAAATAAGGCCGATTCTTCAAAAATTGGAGATAGCGCACGGCATCCTCTAATAACCGTTGGTCTAATTTATTACGATTAGTCGTATCGATTGGTAATTTATAATTCACATCGATGATGAATTCAAAATCAATCAATTTATCAGATTGAAGTTTAATTTCAGGGAATTTAGCCATGAGACCTTTAATATACTCCACATCTTTTAAGACTATCTTACACCAATTTTCAAACTGAACTAAATCCAGCAGAAAGATGCCTTGATCTATATTGGGTTTGGAAAACCATCCCGTATGATCTCGGATGACAAACCCAGCGCAAGAGCGGTCGGTCCAATTAATTTTTGGACTGAATTCTTTACATTCAATCTCATTCATCCCACTCATAATATTACAGTTGAAATCGCGAGATCCCCAATTTTCCCAAGACAAGTAAAGCGCCTTATCTTGACCTGAGAGTTTAATTAGCAGTTTTACTTGACCATGTTCTTGGACAAAATCCCCAACCTTTTCTTTGCCCTCCGGAATTTTAACTTCTAACTCATCTTCTTTCTGGGATTCAGCTGTGGCTACTTTGGGTCCTGTGACCTCTTCAGGAAGTCGTAGCAGAAATAAACAATGCGGACAGCGAAAGACGGAGGCTTCGGCCATCTTGCTTTCTTCCGCCCATTTTATAGCACAGCAAAGGTGCAAAAATGTCTTACAATACGGGCAAAGCCTTCCACATGTAGTCGTTCCACAAACTTTACAATCATTTGTTCTACAAATGGCACATTTCTCCTCCTCCTCCTTTTTTATTTCTTTTATTGCATCCACAATTTCTTCTCTGAGTTCATTGGGATTTAATAAACTTTCAGCTATTAAATGCAATTTTGGAATAGTTTTCTTTAATTCATAGACGTCCTTTTTATGAGATAATGATTTCATGGTTAAGGTTAAATAATTTGTATCCGAGACCTGAAAGTATTCGCCGAGAATCGCCACCGATTCCAGAATATTCTGGCCTGCCGTCATTCGTTTTGCAGATAATTCGATTGTATCGACAAGTACTCCCACTTCTCCCATGATTTGCGATTTCTCCAATGGATCCACAGTCCCTAACCAGGGTTTTCCATCTGAAATTACAAGCACCCGATTCACATTGGCGCCCTGTTTTAGTATTTGGTCGGCAACGACATGCAGTGCAATAGCTAATCCTTCCCCTAAACTGGATATGCCTTGCGGAGTCACACCTTTAATCGCATTTATAATTTTTTCCGGTTCATTTGTTAACTCTTGTACAATTTTGGCATTCGTCGAAAAAGTGACTAACGCAAACCGGTCATTCTTGTCAATATCATATTTTTGACGAATAAAAGTAGCCAGCGCCTCCTTCACTGCCTCTAACCGCGTTGGTTTAAAGTCTCTTCTCGCCATACTCCGTGAACTATCTAAACAAATCACGGTATCCTCAATTTCAAAGTCTTTCTGGGTCATATTTCTATTCCAACTCATGAAATTTGAGAATTATGATGGAATTAGGTTTTCTAATTTATGTAATTATCTTAAACATAAGAAATTTACTAGCGAAAGAATGGAGAAAATATTAGGAAACCTGTTCCCATAAAATTCCTAATTCTGTGGCATAATGGCGGGCTTCATTAAGCTCTTTTTCTGTAGGTCTTCGATTGATTTCGGGGTATTTATGGGCTTGATGCGCGGGATGGTACTGCCCCATAATATTCACCACGGCCTTGGGACAATTTTTCGCAATCCAATCCAACACCGGTTTCGTGCAGCATTCGATATGATTGGGCATAACCAGATGCCGAATTATCATCTCTCCACTGCCCTCATCGTGGGCTAGTTTATGATTCCGGGAAACCGTTTCGAAATAATGCGGTACTTTGGAATATTTCTCGGCGCAAGAGTCCTCAAAATATTTAAAATCAGGAAGCCAGAAGTCCATAACTTCCAGGATCAATTTCATGGTATCCTTTGAACAGTAATGATTTGAATTCCAGAGCTGGGTTATATTCTCCGTTTGGGATTTAAATGATTCAATGATGACGTGAGTGTTTGGTAAGGGCGTGACATAATTGATATTTTTGACGCCTTCCCGAGCTAATTCATTGGCGATGGCGGCTAATTTTCGCGGATTAACGGCTAAGGTCCAACTAGGATTTTGTGAAATATCGAAATTCTGGCAGAATACGCATTTGAAGCAACAAGATTCAAAAAAGATTGCACGAATTGATTGACCGTGGAATCAATTCTTTGTGCCTGAAGGAATTAAAGGCGCTTCTTCGAAATTATGATGAAACCAACTAGAAACAAAGGAATCAACTCCTAATCGACAAACTCCCTTGGTCTCTTCTCTATTAACCTGGCATTCTCTTTCACAGAAATGGCAATTCCGAAGGATTCGCTTAGCCAATTCAATTTTAAGATCAAGGAAAGAAGTTTGAGGAGTATCCAAAGTAGTAAAGTAGCTCCATGAATCCTCTTGGGCATCTAATTCTTGAAGGAGTTTTTTAAATTTTCCAGCTGCATGTTCGTGTGCATCCCAGAGTTTCTCTAAGGGAGTTGACGCATTGATTTCTATGGAAACCTGAACCTTTTTGGTAATTAAATAACGTGCAATCTTTTCCCTATTGATAATTGCATAATAACGCCAGAATCTGGAAAGAATTTCCTTGTCATTCCACACGTGTGTGGCATCAGGTCTCGATATTTTCCACAATTCGTATTCACCGGGATATGATTTACTAGGTCCTCAAATCTTATAAAAGTTATCAATTCTATGATAACTTAATTATAAAATGCTTCATCGAATGAAGGATAATCTAATATTATACCCAGTTCATTTATTTGTATATCGCCACGCCTTTCTTTTCCAATTCATCTAAAATTTCCACTGTTTTTCGATTTAATTGAAGTGATTTTAGTTGTAGTTTGGGCTCCGGGAGAGTCGTTAACTGATTATTACTGATCCATAGTTCTTGGAGGGATTGTAGCTGCCCAAAGGACTCCGGGAGAGCCATTAACTTGTTTCTTTCCAAATTGAGGTAAGTAAGCGATTTTAGGTTGCCAAAGGACTCCGGGAGAGTCATTAACTGATTCCCCCAGATCGCTAGGGTTTGGAGTGATTGTAGGGCGCCAAAGGACTCCGGGAGAGTCGTTAGCTGATTATAACCCAAACTTAGGGTTTGGAGGTTTTTTAGCTGGAGTATGGACTCCGGGAGAGTCGTTAGCTGGTTACCAGTCAAATATAGCTTTTGGAGTAATTTTAGCTCGCCAAAGGACTCCGGGAGAGTCGTTAGCTGATTACCACTCAAACCTAGTACTTGGAGTGGTAATCAGCTAA
>CAYGYC010000296.1:0-5740 GCA_964353755.1 uncultured archaeon
CATTAGTAAGGTAACGGGAAAATACCTCTTTTATAAGGATTATTGGGATAAATATCCCGATTCAGACCCGTTCTTTAAGTTTTTTGCCACTTATATCCCGTTTGTCGTGCGGGAGAAAGAAAATACCTACAAAATAGTCCGCTGGGACAAATTACGGGTTGCTTTTGGTAATTTCAATGAGGTCATACTCATTCTTGGTGGCACAAAAGATGTCAGCGATAAACTGATTGAAAGCTATTTGATTCGAGCATATGAAATGCTCCTGAGTATCTTCGGGGATTTAACTGAAGTTCAAAGTATTCCCCAAAACATTGCCGAATTCTCACGCGAGTTAGAATTGATGGTTCGGGTCTCCGCGACAAAGGAGGATCTTGAAAAAATGGATTGGACCGTCCAAGAACGCCATGGAGTAACCCAAGCTAGCGAAGAAGGCAATCGGCGGGCGAGCCTCTATTCGGAACAGGCAACAAAGTTAATAGAACAATTTACTGTTGAAATGTTAGATAACAATATTACTCGCTATAGATTATTTCTAACGGCTTCAATTGAACTAACTAAAGCCATTCATTATGATGTAATTGTCGATTTTTCGCCATATCCTCACTCCCCGACATTTGAATTTCCTCCCAAATTGCATAATATTTTAGGAGACGCCGGAGAAGCTTTAGAGGTAATTCAAAATTGGGATCCCGTCCATCCTCCCGATTGGGTTGAAGTTGTCCAAGAACTGGAAGATAAAGTGTATAAATCGGAAACGCATCTTATCGAACCGATTATGGAGGAAGAAGAAGAGGTTTCTCAGAAAAAGAAAGGCTTTTCAAAGCAATTAAATCTGCCTCCGCGGAAAGAACCCAAAGGGATCCCCTATCCTCAGGAGAGGCAGAAAGAGCCGAAAGGCATTCCCTATCCTGAAGATCAACCGCAAGAAGCAAAAACCATCCCTTCCCCGAAGGAGAAACCGTCAATTCCTAAAGAGCCAAAAGGAACACCATTTATACCTTCTGCCATACCAGAGACGCCCGAGAAACCTGCCGAAGCTGAAAAAGAAGTTCCATTCCAAGCAGTTCCTCCTTCAGCAAAGGAGAAAAAACCGCGTGAAGAAAAGAAAGAACGGAAAGAAAGAAAGGAATTCACCTGTCCCCAATGCGGCTATATATTCAAATCGAAAGATACTCAGGATGTATGTCCTCTTTGCGGCACCCCTCGCCCGGAATAACTGGTTAATTATTGACTGAAATCAATGGTATCTCCTTGAAATCCTAATTTTTTAAGAAGGGACTCCGCTTCATTAACTATATTATTTATCAGTTCTCCCGCGGGAATTATCTGTTTCAGCATGCCCACTGCCATGGAAAAGTGAATGTATTTGGGACGATCTGAATCGAAATGGCAGACTTGATTAATTATTTTTGGATCAAAACAATCTGTATTAATCAATTGATCCTTCCAATCATTGGAAATGGGACTCTCTTTGGTTGCAAGAAAAGCAGTGCAGAGATGAACTGCTTGGGCTCCTAAAATTAATGCCGCTAACATGCCTCTCCCTGTACTAATTCCTCCCGATGCTATATAAGGTACTTCAAAAGGTTCACTTAATAATCTAAGCGCATTCACGCTATTAATGAAAAGCGTATTTTGCTTCGGATTCTTAAGGCCACCACCTTCCAATCCCGTAAGAATAATTGCATTGGCCCCGCTTCTCACCCCATTTAGGGCATGTTGCATGGTGGTCGTTTTATGTATCCAAATCATCTTATATTCGTGTGCTTTTTTTCCAAATGCTTCCATTTTAGATGCCGCAGTGGTTATGGTCTTGATTCCTTCTTCCTCTGCAATTTTTAAAAAGCGATAAAAGGGATGATCGGGCGTAACTTCCTTGTCAATCGAAAAATTTACGCCGAAGGGATTTCTCGTGATTTTTTTAATTTTTAGGAGGGCATTGCGAAATTGGTCATCACTATGAAAATAGGAAGCAGTAAGAACTCCAAAACCACCTGCTTTACTTACCGCCCCTACTAGATCGGATCCATCATATCCTGCAAAGGCGCCTAATATAATGGGATATTTACACCCTAACATTTCTGTGATTTTCGTTTTCCACTTCAATTCAAACACCTTTTAATACTATTTTCGCTAATAAAAAATTATTTTAAACCATTTTTTTTATCAAAATTTGAGAAATGTATCCGTTTTTAGATACTAATCTCTATAGTAGAATCGCTCAAAAATCTTTACTAACTTAAAACAAATTTCGTAGATAATCCCATTCATTTTTTTTACGTAAAATAAAGGATCCACAATATGGTCCCGCAAATAATCATCATGACAACTAATACTATATAAACAACACCTATGGCACGTATTGGTTCGCGTTTTTTCTTGAGAGATGGGCTTAGCAAACTTTCTATAACATAGTGCAAATAGGAATAAAGATGCCCTCCTCTGAAAGGTTTTGCTTTATTATAAATTAGTTGCTGAGTCTTTAAATCGAAAAAAACAGGAATAGTATGAATGGATTCCTCTCTAAAATCTTGCATTTTTTGGACCCACTTGCGCTCCTTCTCTTCAATATTTGAGGATATTAGAAGTGCAATAGAACCAATAAACGATTCTGATGCCGATGATCGCACATACTCTGTTGTAATCCTATGATATCCCTTAATGGTTTTTGTTCCTAATTCGTCCGTTTTTGCTATAAATACAAAAACTTCAACAGGATATCCCATCCAAGTAGTTTTAGAATGAACATTATAGGCAAGAATTAAATCTAATTCATTGAATTGTTCTCGTGAGATAATATAATCCTTATTTTCAAGTTTATTTAAAATTGTATCAATATAGACATCTGCCTCAGTTTTATTATCTTCTGATTCTTCGACTTTATCTTTCATTCTTCCTATCTCCCTAAGTCATATCGTGATAGAATTTTTATTTCTTAGAGTTTTTATAGACTTTGGTAACTTCTAAGAGTAATTTCCTCTACTGCTAATCAGGCAATTTTAGAATCGTTCAGTCTTCATTAGACTAACACGAACCTCACTTATGATGCTGTTTGTATTCTTACGTAAAATAAAAGATCTATAACATAATCCCGGAGCGAACCACTATGACTACTGATACTATTATTAAAAACATTATTCTAAAATCTCTATAAAGGCGATAGATAAATTTAAATATTATCAGAATTCATCAGAACTCATGGCAACAATAAAAGCAGTAATCGGACAAAATGGTATTGTAACCTTACCACAAGACGTACTCACTAAACTTAAGATAAAAACTGGAGACCAAGTCGAATTAGCCGGATTAACTTCCTACGGGCTAGTAGCCCCCCGCTAGATTATCTTGTAAGATCTACCTTGTTTTTTTTTGTTTCTTATGAAGCTGAATTATATTTCTCGAGAAATTCTTGTTTAAATTCCAAAAAAATCCCATTTTGAATGGCGGCATGAATTTGTTTAATCAAATTAAAGATAAAGGCTAAATTATGATGCGCCACTAACCGCATACCCAGGAATTCTTGGTGTTTGAGTAGATGAGTAATATAAGCGCGCGAGTAATTTTGACAAGTGAAGCAGTCACAAAAAGTATCAATGGGATTTGTATCCAATCGGTATCTAGCTGCCTTGATACTCATCGGTCCATTAACCGTGAAAGCCGTGCCATGGCGTCCGGAGCGCGTAGGAAAAACAGAATCAAATAGATCGATTCCCGATTCGATTGCCTCAAAAATGATAGGTGGTGAGCCCACGCCCATTAGATAGCGTATTTTATCTCGAGGAAGTAGATTAGCCGTAAATCGGGTTGTTTCATAAATTAAATTCTCTGGCTCTCCGACACTAATCCCCCCTAATCCGTATCCTGCAAAATTTTTATGGACCATTTCCGTTACACTTTTTTGGCGGAGGTCTTTAAAGGTTCCCCCTTGAATGATACCAAATAAAGCTTGATTGGGATTTTTATGCGCTTCTTTTGATTCCTCTGCCCACTTTAAAGTCCGATCTAGCGATTGCTGGAAATATTGATAATCGTTCGAGTAGCGAGGGCATTCATCCAAGGCCATAATAATATCTGCGCCTAAATTATTTTGATATTGAATTGCAATCTCGGGTGTGATCTGGTGAATTTGACCATCGTGAGGCGATCGAAAATAAATGCCCGTTTCATCAATTTTCTGAAAAAAAAAGTTATTCATGGCTTGAAATCCCCCGTTATCTGTAATGAGCGGGCGATTCCAGTTCATGAATTTATGGAGTCCCCCGACTTCCTTAATAATTTCCGTCCCCGGGAGTAGATGTAGGTGAAATGCATTTACAATAAGGATCTCAGCGCCCATCTCCAACAGATCCCGGGACGAAAGTGTTTTCACGGATCCTTTCGTCGCGACCGGCACAAACATTGGCGTCTTGACGGTTCCATGCGGGGTAACCAGCTGTCCGATACGCGCTTCAGTCCGGGAATCTTCTTTTATTATAGTAAATTTAAACATGGTATCCTCAGATGGTAGGTCTCGTTTAAAATTAAATAGGTAAAAGAATAAAGGAACCTGTATCGCATTTCATAATTTTGATTATTTCTTGACTTTCCAAGCCTTAGTGCTTGTTCGCTCGACTAACCCCTTTTTTTCCAAGCGATTAAGGAGTTGCACTACTTGATTTTTATCTATTATCCGTTTAATTATATGAATAATAGCTCTTGGTCTATGAGATTCGGTATCGATCGCGGCTAATATTAACCTCTCATAATCCGATAAGCCATCCTCTGGAATTTCTGATGCTTTCGCTTTATTTTTTGACGACAACGGCTTCACCTAAATTTCATTTTTAAACAATTTCTTCTAAAACCTATTTTTAAATCTTCTTAACTTTATCTCATTTAATAAGACTATATCTCCATTAAATAATTAGCTATGAAATAAAGCAAAAATCTGTTTTTGGTTTATTAAAAAATGTATAATATAAATGGACTATCTAAAATTCTCTGAAAATAAAGAGTAAATAACTGAAATCGCCGAGCAATTATATGAAAAATTATTTCATTGATGTTAATTCTTCTTAATATTTTCATTCTTTTTCTTCTAAAATTATTTTTTTACAAATGTCCGATATACCAATTAAGGCATCTTGGAAGTCATTTTTATTTCCTTCTTGTAACAATTTTAATATATCCTTACAAAAGGGAATCAGAAGTCTTTTTTTTAGATGTATGGGCGTCGGTTCATATGATCTTGTAGTATGTTTTGCCAAATTTGAAAAATGCCCTAGAACTCTTTTTACGGATTGGGTTTTTACTATATAATCACCCCTTTTCAGTTAATATTATAAGTTTTGAATCCGGGTTTAATAAAATCAGTTGATAATCCTTTAACATCTCCAAATTCGGTTGAATTTCTATCTTTAAAGCTTTTAAGAATTCCATTACAATTTGATTAAATGTTGCCATTGGAATATTTCCCTCAATATTGAAACAACCGCCGCCTCCACCTATAATATAGGCATCCCCAAACTCGATTAATAAGCTGTATTTCAGATGAATTTGCAGGATCGTAAATAATTGTTTTATTGTCTTAATAAAATCCGATTTATTTACATGGAATGTAAGATCTTTACCTTTGATTTCAAAATTTGTTAAAAATGAATTAATAAGATTAATCTCTTCACTTGTAGCCTCAAAAGAGACGTCAATTGTGTCTACATTAATATAATTAAAAAGAATTTCAAGAAACTGAATATATAATTCA
>CAYGYC010000297.1:0-5739 GCA_964353755.1 uncultured archaeon
TGAGGATAGTCAATTTTAAAAGTGCGATAACAACCTGCACAAGGAAAAATAACCGTCTGTGCGCCTGTTTTTCGAATTTGTTCTAGGAGCGATTTTGCAATTTCAGTTACGCGATCGTGATATCCATAACGCAGAAGAACAGAGCCACAGCATTTCTCGTCTTTCAGGATTGTAAAATCGATGTTGGTTTTTTTCAGAAGTTTAAAAGTCGCCTTAGCAATATCCGTCTGCCGATACGCAGCAGTACACCCAAAAAACAATAGTACTTCAGCCTGAGAAGGAAAATTCTCGCTTAAGATGAAATTAAACCGATCTTTCGGCGATTCTCCGTAAGGATTATTATATTTCAGAATTTTTTCGCTAATTTCTAACTGTTTTGGGAGAGTAATTCCCTTCTCTACTAAATCCCTTCGCAAAGCCTCCATCATCGATGGTAAATTTATACCTTTATCGATGGCAAGGCAGGTTTCTTTACAATTTCCACAAAGAAGGCAGTTATAGGTCCAATCTAGAATATCATCAGTAATCTCTAAAGTTCCATCAAGCAAACGTTTTAAAATAAGGATGCGACCCCGTGCATCATACGCTTCAAACCCAAGAACATTTTTCACTGCACAAGGTTTGTTTATATGTTTCTTTGCGGTGCTAATTTCTACCGCTAAGGCGCAATCGCCACATTTGCCACACTTTCCCATTTCGGAGGCAAATTCTTGGAGATGCGTATATTCTGTCAAATTCCCACCATTTAAAATCCAAATACTTGTGGATGAAAGATATGATTGGGGTCAAGTGAATCTTTTATCTTGCGCAGAGTTTCATAGAAAGCTGGATTAACCCTTGAAAGGATGTAGTCTTCCCAAAGCAAGCCTGCCCAATAAGGCACGCCCTCGTGTGAAACTTCAAATTCTCGGAGCGCATGCCAAACCTTTTCTAATAATGGTTTTTTCTCCGGATTTTTCAGGAATAAGGTAATCCAGCCAGTACAATAACAGCGATCTGTAGCGAGCGCACTAATAATCCAATTAATCTCATTCGATTTCAAGTTATATTTTTCAAAGAGGGTATGACTGTAATAAATTATGGAAGGAAGAGTGTTGATGGGACGGAGATGGCAGGTATTGTACCAAAATCCTTCCTCAAATAACGATTGCACAAGATTAAATTTATTTAGCCAATGCGCTTTAGAAAGAAAGGTGCCTACCGATTTACCGCCATACAGTTTTGCGATCTCTTCGCAAATTTCTCTTTTCTTGTTAGCGAGATCTTGATTATAGTCCTCAATAATGATGCCCGCAAGGGAATTAACCTCAGGATATTTTTCCCGGTAGGTCGAAGCCAATAGTTCAATTGAATTGGCATCCCCTAAAATTACGGCTTCCGTGGGAAGTTTATACTTCTGCAAATGGTGCAGAGCTTTTGAGCACTCATCAATGCTTGAAAATCCAAAATCGACGAAGGCACTCCCATCCGCTATTGGATATATTTTGAGAGCCGCTTGCGTCTTAACTCCAAGGGTTCCATGATCGCCCAGAAAAATTCCCGTGAGATCGTTAAAAGAACAGTATCGGGTGAAACGTTTTATTTTTTCACTTGTGCTATTTTTCCACCCAGATCCGGTTTCAAAAATACTACCATCTGCAAGAACTACTTCTAGATTCACCACATTATCACAGGCGCCCCCGTACGCCGAAGCACCAATTCCGATACTGTTGGAACTCAAGCTTCCACCGACCGTTCCCGCATTCCCACCATACGGACCTCGAAATCCTATCGTGAAATTCTTCTGTTGTAGTTGATAAATTAATTCAGCCCATGTAATACCTGCTTGTACGGTAACAGTCATGACATCTTCGTCAATTGAAACCATCTTATTCATACGAGTGAGGTCGAGCATGATGGCTGAAGGCGTGCGTGGGATTGCGGCACCACTGATGCCGCTGCGTCCCCCAACTGGCACAATATTTAACTGATGAGAAGCTGCAAATTGGACTAATTGTGAAATTTCAGCCGTATTCTGAGGACGAACTACTATATAAGGCGGATTTCCTTTAAATGGACTGGCATCTTCAGCATAAGATTGTAAAATATGGGGTGCTGCTGAAAAATTTCCTGCCCCTACAATGTTATCGATTTCCATTGAAATTTTCTCAAATGCCAATTCCGTCATTTCCGCGAAACCACCTCTTTATATTATGCCTTGGGCACTTCCTCCTTCCAGTGTTCCAAGCCCGAAAGCTTACTTCCCCTAAGCGTTTTGAAAATTCGTTTAAATAATCCCCAGACATACCTTTTTCGAGGATAAAGCAACTTCCCAAATGTGGTATAAACACTCATTTGACTGGGTGGGCAACCTTTAACAAAAATAGAATCTTTATTTTCCACTTTTGATTTATTCTTTGCTTGGCAGTTCCCATACAACACTAATACTCCTTCATAGGTTGTGGGAATTTCTGCTTGATCCGAAACGACAAATAATTTCTGCTTATAATTCGTTCCATTATCATCTTTTAACGCCCAAAGCGAACCCACGAAGTCCATCGTGCACATGGAGCACCAATGGTTCGTATAATTCCCGGAAATCCAGTCTTTGGGAATCTTTAGTAAAGACGACGCATGCTGATATATTGCGAGTCCAGTAGGACTTGGTTCGAAAGGAACTGTAACCACATCAATACTTTCCCCGATTAGTTCAATTTCAGATAGGTCTATTGGTCCAATTCCGAGTTCATTAGCCATTTTCAGGTGCGGAACTTCGTGTGGATTGAATCCCATAATTGTTGTGGCAACCGCATCCGTTGCGACGATGTTATCCCCTACAATTATAACTCCTACTTTAATAGGGCTTCCCGTTTGAACGGGACCGAACCCTTGTAAGCCGATTAATCCATCAACTATATTAATCGTCGGTTTAATAATTTTTGAGAGATGGGCGATAGCTTTTTCCAAATCTTTGCGATGAAAGAGGCGCTTACTCTGATTTGAGAGCGTCCCTTTTAAATTCTTCATTGCTATGGATACAATGGTTTGCCCATGTGTCTTCAACATGGGCATATTGATAAGACAATCCGCGTCCAATATAAGTTTGGAAATCTCTACGGAGACACCATCATATAATTCAACTTTCTGAAAGGGACCTTTTGATAAATCAACTAAACTGACATTTTGATTTTTAAATTCTTTTTTTAAGCCCATATCCTTGTAGATTTTACTCATGTCTACCTCGATAAAAGGACTTTCAGCAATCGTTACGGAAGCGGCACCCAATTCCTGAACTAGGGATATAGTGGCTCTAATAACATCTTTACTAGTAGCTACCCACTCATTTGCATGTTTGGGGATAAAAACACTCCAAGCGCCTAAGTTTGGTTTAATAACCACGTTTTTGCCAGCAACTTTCTCTTTAAAGTTATTGAAAAGACTGAATGCATCTTTGAGCATGTCACGTGGCATAGTCCCTTTGCTAATGGCGACCTTAGAGTTCATTCAAAACATCCTCAGTTTGAAATATTATATGAAAAACAAATAATTGCAGAGATTTGCTGCATTTTAGTTTCATTAAATCTGATTCATATTATTTAAAGTTTTTCGGGTGTTTTTTCTGACCTACACGAGCTGTTTTCGACCCTATACACCTAAAAATTTAATAAAATCCACATATTTTATAAATACTAACTATTTTACTAACAAAAATGTTTTAATTTGATGAAATAGAATTCGTCAAATTCCGTCTCTAAAAAGGTTAGTTCCGCGAGGATTTTTCTTAAATAAGAGGAAGAGAATAGAATCTATCATGGAACGAAAAATGAGTCAAAAATTTATAGAACTCTGGAAACAGGCAAGATTATTGGAGGCGGATGGACATGTACTCTTTGAGAAAAGGGAGTATGAAAAGGCGGCGGAGAAGCATAAGACTGCCGCAGACCTTTACAAGGATTCAGCTGACAATGTAGAGAAAAAGAATAAAGAACTGCCAAAAAAGATCATCAGCAATTATTATATCGAATTGGCAAATCATTATTACAGTTTAGCCACCCTGTATTTCTACAAAGGCGAGAAACAGGACGCTTTGGTTAATTACCAACACGCAATTGAGGAACAGAAAAAAAGCATTGAGGTATATGAAACATTGAAAGAACTTGGAGATCATCAGCAAGAAATTAACACTTTAAAAGTCACTCTTCACTTCTATTTGATTTATGAGAATTTGTGCTTGGCTCAGATAGCCTTTCTGAGCGAAAATTATGTGCATGCCATCGAATATTTTCGGATCGCGGAGATCCATACTAATCTGGAACTCGAATTCCTTATGGAACTCGGCGATCCAGACAGATCGAGCCGGGCTAAGGCACGTTTATATTATATCAAAGGACAGATTCTTAGATCGGAGGCATTAACAGCAATGCAGAAGGAAAACAGGAAAGCCGCGAAGGAAAAATATTTGAATGCTTCCCTCTCTTTCGAGGAAGCTTCGAAATTATATCCACAATGGGAAGAGTATAAAGAGTTAATGAATAAAATGAAGAAAATGGGACAGGCAATTAAGGACTAATTAACATTTTTTTAACGGATGTTTTTCTTTCCCTAAATACTTAGATAATATTTTTAAGGCGCAAAATTCCCCGCACATCGTGCACGGAACAAGATCTTCCGTCTTGTCTTTCATATTGCGAGAGCGGGAGAAAATATGCCTCGCTTTTTCTTCATCAATGGACAGTTTGAATTGCGTTTCCCAATCTAAGTTGGATCGGGCAATAGCCATTTGGAGGTCCCAATCCGAAGCGCGCGGTCCGAGTTTCACGATATCGGCGGCATGCGCTGCGATCCGAGAGGCAATAATCCCATTTTTTACATCTTCTAAATCCGGGAGCCCTAAATGTTCGGAGGGCGTGACATAACATAAAAAATCCGCGCCATATAGAGCGGCAAGAGTTCCGCCAATAGCACTGGTAATGTGATCATAGCCCGGTGCAATTTCCGTAACAATGGGCCCTAATACATAGAAAGGTGCATTATCACAGAGTGATTTCTGAATGCGCATATTGGCTTGGATATGATCCAAGGGTAAATGTCCGGGGCCTTCGACCATCACCTGCACATTCGCGATACGGGCTCGTTTGACCAATTCGGAGATCGTGAGTAATTCCGTCATTTGTGACCAATCACTAGCATCAAAAATGCTTCCGGGACGTAACCCATCCCCCAAACTGATGCAGAAATCATATTGGTGCGCGAGTTCGAGCAGGTAGTCATAATTGGTATAAAGCGGATTTTCCAGATCATTATGGAGAATCCAAGCCGCCAGAAAAGTCCCGCCCCGCGAGACCATGCCCATAAGACGCGGATATTTTTTCAAATACTCGGTAATGCTTTTGGTGACCCCACAATGCAGGGTCATGAAATCGACCCCATCTTTGGCGTGGCGCTCAATAACATTGAAAATCGTATCTTCATCCATTTCAACAATCGCTTTTTTCCGGTTTAATATCTCAATGGCCACCTGATATATGGGAACGGTTCCAATTGGAATAGTAATTTCCTTTATGATTTTTCGGCGAATCTCATCTAAATCCCCTCCAGTACTAAGATCCATTAGAGTATCCGCTTTATATTTCACTGATATTTTGGCTTTTTCGAGTTCTAATTCTAAGTCACAGATTTCAGCGGATGTCCCAATATTCGCATTCACTTTGGTTTCTAACCCTTCCCCGATCCCAATAGGTATCACATTCTCTCGTGTCG
>CAYGYC010000298.1:0-5729 GCA_964353755.1 uncultured archaeon
AACCCGAGACGAAGGAATCCCCGACCATAAAATCGGTGAAACCTTTAACTTTGATTCGTTTATGGACCAACGGTTCAGTCATGTGCGGGATGTCTGGGAGGAAATTGTCAAAACGAAAAAAGAAAAAAAAGAGGAGAATAATAAGTAAATAAAAAATGGGGTAGAATTGAATGAAACGACCTAGTCCAATGGAAAAAGCTTCCACCTACTCGTTGATTTATGATCTGCAGCAAAAAGGGACCCCTTTAGGCGTTATGGCCGCCTTTAAATTAGGGACCGTCATTACGCGATTAGATCGGGAATGGATTTGCCTTGGTTCTGGTGAGAAATTAGGCGGAAAAGCAACGTTTAAAATTGAGGAAATCCGATGCAGCGTGGTACGGGAAGGTGATTTAGCCACGGTCCGAAATATCTTTAAAGATTGGATTCGAAAGGATAAAAAGCTTAAATCCGGTAAAGAAATGGCCCTGCAAGGGGTTTTGGGGACAAAAGATCCCAAATTGCCAATCGTGCAAACAGAAAAGGATGATACTTTAATTTCTCTTATATCTGGCAATGAAGTCATTCTTATCCGCTTCATTAAGGAAAATCTCAAATATATTCAGGGTCTTAACCTTAAAACTCCCGATTCTCCTCCTAAAACCAACGTCTATGTCTATGGACTTGTGCTACAAACGAAATCCAAGCAATGGGAAATTCAAGGGCGCGCGTTATTGCCAGTGGCAGAATAAATCGAGGAATGGAAGACTTCGCCTAGTCTTTTTAATTTTTTTTGGGGTAAGTTTAAGATATGAAGAAAAAGACAATCCTGGCTGTTATTCTCATCGGAATAATATGCATTTTTGGAATTGTTATAATAAAATTGGTATTTTTCCGTTACCCTAATACGTTGCCTATGGGAGAGGATCCGGTGTTACTCCTTCCGCTCTATGATTTTACGAATAATTCGTATATCTACGGATATGGACAAGTCCGCCCCGATTATTTCCATGATGGAATAGACTTCGGCGTTAATGCCCCCAACGTGATCGTGGCGCCTCATAATGCGTATGTGGATTCTGTTGAACTTATGTATAATGATGGGGCTGGAAACTGGCAGACAAATGTCCGCCTGTGGCTGAACTGGCAATGGGAACTGGAACTTGCATTTGAATCCATGGCTAATAACGAAACGTATGGCCAAATGCAACGGGATTCCATCCCCTTTACTTCAGGACAGTATATTGAAGCGAATCAAAGTTTAGGCACGTTATTAGTTCACGAACCCGGGGCGACACTCCATATCTCAGTTAAATCAGGTGATACGAAATTATGCCCCTATACCTATTTCTCGCCCGCTGCCCAAGCCGCTTTTGAAGCCCAATTTTGGCTCGTTAATTACTCGTCGTATTGGTGCATGTAAGCCCGAACAAACTATTACTTTTTTTTTATGCCTCCCAATAAAGCCACCCCTCTTCACTTCGCTATGAAAACCCGCAACTATATTCAAAACTTTAATCTCAAAAACTCCGCTTCTCTCTTTGAAACCAATCTCCTTGTCAATGATCTTGTACTGAAAACGAAATCCAAGCAATGGGAACTTCAAGGGCGCGCGTTGTTGCTGGTGGCAGACTAAACCGCGAAATGGCACACAGTGCCGTAGCCTTTTTTAATTTTTTTGTGTAAATGTACCTTATGAAAAGAAAGACAATCCTGGCTGTTGTTCTCATTGGAATAATATGCATTGTTGGAATTGTGGTAATTAAATTCATGTTTTATCGCCACCCGAATACTTTGCCTATTGGAGAGGATCCGGTATTAATCCTTCCGCTCTATGATTTTACGAATAATACTTATATCTATGGATATGGACAAGTTAGGCCAGACACTTTCCATAATGGAATAGACTTTGGCGTTAATGCCCCCACCGTGATTGTGGCGCCTCATAATGCGTACGTTGACGACATTAAATTCTGGTATAATGATAAGGGGGGGCACTGGCAGACAAATATACGACTTTGGCTGAACTATCAATGGGAACTGGAAATTGTGTTTGAATCTTGGGCGGAAAACGAAACTTATGGACAATTACAGCGGGATGCCATCCCATTTAATACCGGACAGTATATCGAAGCAAATCAAAGTTTAGGCACATTATTATATCATGGACCAGGGACACATATCCATTTTTCAGTTTCGTCGGGTGATACGCGATTCTGCCCTTTCACGTATTTCTCGCCCACTGCCCAAGCATCCTTTGCCTCTCAGTTCTATCTGGTTAATTACACGCCTTATTGGTGCATGTAAGCCTAATATACCCTTACTTCTTTTTATTTCTTAGAGTGTCCCCATTTGTCCTCTGAATTCCCGTATTTGTTTGTGCCCCTCATAATACTGTTTAACTGTAGGATTCGCTTCAATCGCTTTCAGGGTATTTTGAATGAGTGCTAAGAGTTTAGGCTTGTCCTCTGGGAATTTTCCATCCAGCTCTCGCGGACCATCCACCCAGACGGGATAATTTAGAATATGGTCGCTCACATACTGCGAGGTTACTTCCAATCGTTCAATCAAGTTATACTCTTCCTGGAGTGCTTCTTCCGGGGTTAACAGGGTGATTACTTTCTGCTGTATTTTGTCCCAGATGGGGGTTCCCGGAATGGGTTGAAAGGTGCGGATCCGAATAAAATCGGGGTTCACCTCATTGAGGACATGAGCCGTGCCAAGGACATGTTGTTTGGAGTACTCTTTCCCCCCCAAGCCGGGCATCACATAATAGCAGAGCGAAATCCCGGATGCCACGACCTTTTTCCCGCCTTCAATCATGTCTGCCGCCGTGGCCCCCTTGGTGATCAATTTCAATAACTCATCATCCCCCGTTTCAAGACCGATATGCAATCGATTCAGCCCATGCTTATGTAATTCTTTCAATTCCTCTACCGTTTTACTTTTAGCAATCGTCTTCGCCCTCGCATACGAGGTCACGCGCTTCATGTGTGGAAAATTGGCGTATATCATATCGAGAATTTGAATCAGCTCTTCTGTCGGTAAAACTAAAGAATTGCTATCCCCGATAAATAAGGTCGTATAATTTTTACAATACATGCTCGCCGTCACTATATCATCCAAGATTTCTTCAAGTTTTCTCCGCTTGAACCTTTTAATGTCTTTATACATATTGCAAAAGGCGCATCTGTTCCAAGTGCAACCGATCGAAGCACGTAGCAAAACACTCGCGGCCTCAGAAGGGGGCCTATAAGGTGGCATATCCCATAAAGGAGGCATTCCTCTTAATGAAGACATATATATATTTATTATAAAAGAAGAAAATAAATTTATTGTCAAAAGATACTCATTCAGAAGTAAAGAATAATATCGATCAATCAGATTTACTTTTGTTTGCCCTCTTTCTATATGCACAAAGTTTGCACCAATGACCATTTTTGATAGAATTAGGAATGATTTGAAAGATATGTCCTTTAGCACACCGAATTGATATTTTTGTTCGCGCATTCACATAATCCGAAGAGATGATTTGACTGCCAGGATGCTGTTTTTCGATAAATTTCTTCAGGTCTGCAAATGCTTTATGCCTCTCCTCTGGGTTAAGCTTTTTACCTTCGGCGGCGCATATTCGGCACCAGCATCCCGTTTTTATATTAGCAGGAGTCATGGTAAAGGCGTGCCCCTTGGCGCATCGGAGCTCGATTTTTGTCAAGGCATTGACATATTCAGTTGATACAATTTGGCTGCCCGGGTGCAAATTTTCAAAAATCTCTTTTAAATTCTCAAGAGGTTTTCCTTGCTCTTCCAATTTTAACCGACTTTTTAGTCCTGCTTCTTTCATGGCACATTTTCGGCACCAATGTCCCCTTTTTAGATGATTTGGTAAGATATCAAATTTATGTCCCTCTCCGCATTGAATTGTAACTTTCGTCCTTGGATTGATATATTTGGTAGAAATAATTTTACTACCATAATGTTGTGTTTCTAAAATCTCCTTTAATTCATCAAATTTCTTTTTACTTTCTGTAGGTGTGAGCATTTTATTTTTGTTCGCACATTTTCTGCACCATTGTCCTGATTTTATGTATGAAGGAGTTATTTCAAAAATATGATTTTCAGCACACAGAACTTTTAATTTTGTTGTTGAATTTATGTAGTCATTCGATATTATTTTACTTCCAGGATGCTGTTTTTTCACAAATTCCTTCAATTCTAAAAATGCGTTTTGTTTCTCTTCAGGCGTTAATAGTTTTTTAAGAGAGGCTTCTTTGAAAGCACATTTTGAGCACCAATGCCCTCCTTTAATAGAAGAAGAAACCATTTCGAAGGTATGTCCCTCAGCGCACTGGATTTTTAGTTTCGTTTTGCTATCGACATATCTAGTCGAGATGATTTGGCTGCCTGGGTGCTGATTCTCCACCATACTCCTTAGCTTTTCCATCTCTCGTGAACTACGTGAGGTGTATATATCTAATTCTTTATAATTTATTTTTTCCTTAAGTTGAGGGGTATTTATTTTTATATTATTACATTTCTTGGTAATATATTCTTGCATTTGGTCATAGCTAATTGAATAGGGAATCTCAATTAATGTCACGCCGTTTTTTTTACATAATTGTCGTTTTAACTCATCATCAGATCGCCTTTTTTCAACATTTTCAAAAGATCGATGAAAATATTTATTGTATTTATAGTGTTGCATTCCTTGATATTCAAATGCTAATGATAGCATTTCATTATACCCATCTAATTCCATTTGATTACCTTGATTATTGACCAACCATTTAGGTTTCGTTTTGGGAAATCTCCCATTAAAGATTTTTTCAAAGATTTTACGACAAACTCGTTCACTTACCCCCTCACTGCATTCAGAGCACCACTGCCCTTTTCGTAGAGAATTAGGAGTTATTTTAAAGATATGCCCCTCCTTGCATTGAATTTCTATTCTTGTTTTTGAATTAACATATTCTGGAGATAATAATTTGCTACCTGGATGTTCTATTTCTAAATTTTTTTGTAATATAGTATATTCATTCCGTCTCTCGTCAGGTTTGAGCATTTTATTTTTGCTGGCACATTTTTGGCACCAATGACCTGATTTTAAAGAATTTGGAGTTATTTTAAAAATGTGATTTTCCTCGCATTTGATTTTTATTTTTGTACCAACATTGACATAGTCAGTTGATATGATTTGACTGCCAGGATGCTGTTTTTTCACAAATATTTCCAAATCTTCAAAAGATTTTTGTCTTTCTTCAGGTGTTAATTTACATTTAAGTCCTCGTTCTTTAGAGTTGCATTTCCGGCACCAATGACCCGTTTTTATATGGCTTGGTCTAATTTCAAACTGATGCCCTTCCGCGCATTGGACTGTTAATTTTGTCCGCGCATTGATATAGTCGGGCGATAGGATTTTACTGCCCGGATGCCTCTCCTCCACCACCTTTCTCAAGTCCTCCAGTGCCTTTTGCCTACCTTCTATTCCTTTTTTAAGCGGGACTTCAGGAGCAGTTTGCGAATCCGAAGACGGATTTTGGGAGGGGGAGTCCATCAGAGTAGAGCGTAAACTCACCGGGTCATCCCTTTTTTTTTCTGAGGCGGACGATTGAATCAGTTTCCGATCATCTAATATAAATTCATCTTTACTAGGCAGTTGCTTATGTTGGAGATCGGCGTCCGTAGGGCGCTCAATACACAACCCATCGACCATTATTTGCCGGGTAGGACGCTCTGGCGTACCAGTAATA
>CAYGYC010000299.1:0-5692 GCA_964353755.1 uncultured archaeon
CACTTCTCCACCGCCTACAGTGAAGAAACCTTCTCCACCCGCAGAAGTGAAGAAACCTTCTCCACCCGCAGAAGTGAAGAAAGCTCCACCACCTCCCGCAGTGAAGCCCACTCCTCCACCTGCAGAAGTGAAGAAAGCTCCACCACCTCCCGCAGTGAAGCCCACTCCTCCACCTGCAGAAGTGAAGAAAGCTCCACCACCTCCCGCAGTGAAGCCCACTCCTCCACTTGCAGAAGTGAAGAAAGCTCCACCACCTCCCACAGTGAAGCCCACTCCTCCACCTGCAGAAGTGAAGAAAGCTCCACCACCTCCCGAAGTGAAGCCCACTCCTCCACTTGCAGAAGTGAAGAAAACTCCACCACCTCCCGAAGTGAAGCCCACTCCTCCACCGCCTGAGGTGAAGCCAACTCCCAAACCTCCAAAAGTAAAAAAAACTTCACCAGCAAAAGCAAAGAAAGTTCCTCCTTCGGAGGAAGTAAAACTAGCACCTACGCCGGTAGAAGTTGAATCAATTTCACCTCCGATGGAAGTGAAACCAGTTCCCTCACCTGAAAAAATGAAAACAATTCCTCTGGCAGCGGAAGAGAAAAAAGTTTCTCCCACGGTAGTGAAAAAAACGCTACCTAAAGAAACAAAAAGATATGATCCCAGATTTGCAAAGATACTCAACTTGAAAGAAGGCAAAAAATCAGAAAAACCTGCCACAGAATTGGATCTATCCGGAAAGGTTGTCCGGGTTGATGCGGCAAGCACAAAAGATTCGTATAAACGGCTTCATATGACGACAGGATCTATATTAGAGCAAATCATGGTTTCAGGTAAGCCAATGTTTGAGATTCCTTCCCGGAGTAGTTCTAATATCATTTGGGATGAGGTGAGGGATTTATTGCTTCTTGGCGATAAGATGACCAAACGCTCCTTTCATAGTCTTTCAAGCGTTTTAGATGCCACAAGACTCATGCGAATAATTGAAATTGTTGATGAACTCCTTTTAAAAGACATGCACGCTACAAAGAGAGAAATTTACTATAAAGATGTAGATCTATTTGAAAAAAATCAGAAATATAGTGATAAATCCATTGAAGATCTTTCCGCAATGCTGAAAATTATCCGAAATTCCACCCATATCGTTGCATCGGCCAAAGGCGCTTGTATCGGGCGATTGAAGATTCGTGATACTACGACGGGACATCTGATCGATTTAGAAAAGTTAGGCACAGGGGGATGGTCAATTTCTCCTTTTCTTGACCGGATTGAAATTGTTGAATCCGATGCTGAATTTATTTTAGTGGTGGAAAAGGATGCCGCTCTCATTCGTTTAAGTGAGGCACAATGGTGGAATGAATATCCCTGCATTATCCTCACTGGTAAGGGAAGTGCTGATATTGCCACCCGGATGTTTTTGCGCCTTCTTGCAAAAGAATTAAATCTGCCTTGTTTTTGTTTGGTAGATTCCGATCCCTATGGACATTACATTTATAGTGTCTATCTTCGAGGTTCCAAACGGCTCAGCTATGAATCACCGTTTTTAGCAACTCCCAAATTGAATCTAATTGGTGTCCTCTCGCGAGATCTGGACCAATATAAAATTCCCGATAATTGTAGGCTTAAATTGTCCAAAGCCGATAGAAAGCGGACCGAGGAAATTATTAAAGAGCCGTTCGTACAACGGAATTTCAATTGGGTAGAAGACCTCGAATTAATGCTGGCTTTAAACCAAAAAGCCGAAATTCAAGCCCTATCGGTCTATGGATTTGAATACTTGACAGAAAGCTATTTACCCACAAAATTATCAACAGGGGACTGGATTTGAGTTCAGAAACAGATGAGATTTTAAGTCGTATTGAGAAAGTTCGGTATTTAATTCCTTGTAAATGTTCAATTTGCGATAAATCCTTTGACGATATCATGCTAGGAACTCTACACATTACCGATAAGCATTCTAAACGCAAGGTAAAGAATGTAATCGAAAATCTTTCGTGGGACGTTAAAGATGATTTGAAGAAATGGGTTATCTTACAAGAACTACGGACAACCAGAGAGCAGGTTATACAAAAATTAACCGATATAAATGCTATTGACCAAGCAAAATTGCCAGATGTTGTTGAAATTCAGAGAAAAAAAGCAAATATAGCCGAAATGCTCGTAACTCTTCAAGATGAACTTTTAAAAGCAGGAAAAGAACCAGAAAAAGCAAAACCAGAAAAAGAAACGGAAGAAGTTGAAGAAGAAAGCGAAGAGCTAGAAGAAGAAACCGAAGAGATGGAGGAAGAATTCGAAGATTCAGAAGACGAAATTGATGAAAAAGGTTTCAAGATTGCAGAAGATGAGGAAGAAATAGAAGCGGCATCTACTGATTCCGAAGCGGAAGAAGGCTCTGAAGAGGAAGAACAAGAAGAGACGGAAGCAACTGGGGCAATCAAGAAAAGTAAAAAGAGAAATCTGTGTGAATTACTTGAGAGAGAACTTGAAAAATATGTCGATAGCATCAAACGATTATCTATGGCTTCTCAAGTCGAACAAAGGCTCAAATCCAAAAAGACCGATGCTGTTAAATTATACAAATACGCCGAACAATTGGACTATTATTTAGGTATTGCCAAGGCTATCAGAATTATAAAAGCCAGCAAAACAGATTTAGAAATTATCATTTGATTTATGCATAAATAATCTTTAAATAGATCAAACCAATGTAAATATCTAATTTTTTGAAACAAAAACGCGATTGAAAAAGAGAGGTATGTCCATGCAAAATTTGGTGGTTCACAAATTCGGCGGGTCTTGCTTGAAAGACGCGAAATCATTTGAGAAGACCTTAAAAATAATAGAGAAATTCCGAAATGATAAAATGGTCTTTGTTTGTTCAGCCTTATCAAAAATAACGGATTATTTATTAGAAACAGGGGAAGGGATTGCCCATCATCATTTTGAAGTCGATGGTCGAATTGATAGCTTAAGAAAACGGCACTTAGATTTAATAAATGAGGTTTTCACCGATGCTAAGAACAAAGAGGATGCAATAAATTTTGTTAATTCTTCGTTAAAGCGACTATCCAACACTTTATATGGTGTCTGGGAAATTGGACTGACCTCCCAATCATTAGATTTTATCCTCTCTTTCGGAGAACGCTTGTCCACTTATATCTATTATTGCTACTTGAAAATGAAAGGATTAACGGCGGAGTTTTTCTCCGGAGACACGCTAATTTTTACAGATAGTGACTTTGGGAATGCGCTCCCTCTGTTCGATCTCACCGAAAAGACTATCCAAGAGAAAATTGAACCAGTTCTCCAAGAGAATAAGTATCCTGTGATTACTGGTTACATTTCAGCAGATAAACAGGGGCACATAACTACCTTAGGGCGAGGAGGTAGCGATCTAACTGCGACTTTACTTGCCTATTGCCTTCATATTCCAAGACGCAAAATCACTGTGATCCTCTGGAAAGATGTTGATGGAATATTAAGTGCAAATCCGAAATTAGAATCCAAAGCTAAATTAATTCCAAATATCTCTTATGCTGAAGCACGAGAACTCGCGTTTTTTGGCTCAAAAGTGCTTCATCCCTTGTGTATTCTCCCTATCGAAAAAAGAGGAATCCCAGTTCAAATTAGAAATTTTGATTTTCCTGATAAAGCGGAATTTACAACTATCCAAGCCGCCCAAGAAAAGACAACTGGTATCGTAAAAGCTGTGACAACACAAGATGCTGCTATGATTACGGTTGAAAGCGGTGTAATGGTCTCATTACCGGGAACTGCCGCGAAAGTTTTTGAAGTTTTAGGCAATTCTGATGTCAATGTTATTATGATAAGTCAATGTTCATCAGAAAATAATATTACCTTTCTCGTCGAAGGAAAATCCGGAGAAAATGCTCGAGAATCCCTTAAAAAATCCAAATTTTTTGGCCAACAATGGTTCAATATCAAGCTAGAAAATAATATCTCCCTCCTGGCATGTGTGGGTGGCGGTATGGCATATACTCCTGGCGTCGCAGGACGCATTTTTACGGCATTAGGAAAAGGGGGGGTCAATGTGAAGGCAATTGCCCAGGGATCCAGCGAAATCAATATCAGCATAGCGATCGAATCCAAGGATGTGCAACAAGCTATTCACGCTATTCACGAGGAATTTAAACTCGGTGGCTAATTCTGCATTTACACGTGCATATTTCCCAAGGCATCATTCTCGCAACACTTTTTTTACCTTCATTAACTCTTTTTGAGTTCTGTATAGTAGTTCTTTTTCCCTTTTTAATTGATTTTGATTTCTTCTTATCCAAATATGCTAAAAATCATAATCACCGCAGATTAATTACCCATTCTCTCATTCCCTATCTCTGTTTATTAGTGGTGGGTATTTTTTTTCCCTTCATTTTAATTCTGGGCATTGGCGGTATAGTTCATGTTCTTACTGATGCCTTTGATTGGGGCACCGCTCTTTTCAGTCCGCTCTACAAAGAACCTCTTGGCGGAATTTTACCCCATCCGCCTAAAGAAATCATCCAAATTCCCGATTATCGAAAGCGCCAATGTTGGTTCATAAAAACCTATTATCGGTCTAAAATAATGCTGGGGTGTGAAGTTCTTTTTGGAAGTACTGCCGTGATCCTGATTATTTTCATTGATATTTGGTCTCTCTGGATAATAATCTTTTATGCAGTTTTTGTTCTTGTTCAAATACGGTTCTATCGAAATTGTCGTAATAACACGGAGTGAAGAATTTATTCATTATCCAAATTTTGGATATACGCTTAGTAACCTAAAGGGTTTTGGGAGAGCTAGCCTGACATTAGGCTTCAATTTCTTATTTATTAACTCGATAAATTCTTCGAAGCTCAATTCCACGTTATTTTCACCCGTTTCTCTAATCCTTACGGTGATCTTCTTCGACTGGAGTTCTTTATCACCGATAACCACCGTTAACGGAATCCAATTCATTTCCGCTTCCCGAATTTTCTTTCCGACCGTTTCTGATCGGTCATCAAGATCGGCACGGATTTGTTGCTTTTCTAATTCTTCTAAGATAGTTTTAGCATATTCGAGATGGTTATCCGAGACGGTAATTATTCGGACTTGAACGGGGGATAGCCACAAAGGCAGTGAAGGGGCGATCTTGTCTCGTTTTTGTAGGATATAGGCTTTCTCCAGAATCGCGTAAACCACTCGCTCCAAGGCACCAGAGGGGGAACAATGTAGGATAATGGGGTGATGTTTTTCGCTCTTTTCATCAATATAATTAATATTATATTGGCGAGCCATGTCTACATCCATTTGTACGGTGGGAAGGGCTGCCGCCTTTTTGAGATAATCAACAAAATTAAGTTCAAACTTCATAATCCAATACGCGGGTCGCTCCGGGAATATTTCCACGAGCGCTGGTTTTCCAATTTTCTGGACTAATGAAAGAATCCACTCCTTCCGCTTCTCCCACAACTCCTTAACCACCCGAAATGCGACTTCATAGTCAATAAGTGCATCGTGCATAACTTCACAACAAAGATTGAATTGCTGGTTAAATTCCTCGACCGCTTGATCTACATCTAAACAGAGCGTATGCAAATCCGGCATCGTGAACGCCCGAAGCCGCTTCAGCCCAACAACCTCTCCACTTTGCTCATATCGAAAACCATACTTGGTCAGTTCATAAATCCGCAAAGGAAGATTCCTATAGCTTATTAATTGATCTGAG
>CAYGYC010000300.1:0-5666 GCA_964353755.1 uncultured archaeon
ATTTAAGGAGGATTACACCTAATTTGACCAGAATGAGCACGAAACCGGCAAATAATCCAGTTTGCAAGGCGGTTTGCCAGTAGTGATCAAAGAAGAGTTGACCTTCAAGGGAGTACCCAATCAGTAAAAAAATCATAACGCCCGAAAAAATAAGGCTCAAGACAATAAGTACAAATGATAGAAACCGTTTAGTGACCTGCGCTATTAATCTGAACTTTTCAGAGTTTAAAAAACCCTTTTGTTTTTTTTGAATGAGGACATAACTAGTCCTAATAATGGCGTAGCATAAAATGATAGCTAAAATCCAATCCGCGAAATTAGACAGAAGAAAAGAAATAGCAGCGAACGGTTCTATGAAGTATCTTTCCAGCGGAATTACTGCCTGATAATTAGCAGTGACATCTTTTTGCCCTAAGGAATCAAAAAAATATACTTGACGCGAGGAGAATACTCCCAAAAGTAACAGAAATAAGATCCAAATGATGAAACAGGAAGTTAGGAATATGAATCCTTTATTTTTTACTAGAAGCATCTTAAGCATAGTATTCAAATTAACCTAAAAATCTTGATTATTAACTTTTTAATAAAATTTTATGGTTAGGAATACTGTCAATCCTAAAGGCGACGCACCCATGGCCGCTTATCTTTCTCAATGCGGGAACGGTAACTCTCCGGGTCTATTTTTTTAATGATTTTAGCTGGAACGCCTCCAACCATCGTATAGGGAGGAACATCTCCATTTACTAAAGACCCCGCAGCCACCACAGCTCCTTCTCCAATAGTTATACCCGGAGTGATAGTTACATTTGCGCCAACTCGTGCAAATTTGCAGATTCGAATTGGTCCATATAAGAATGCCCGCATATCGCCCCGGTCGATAAACGTATGGGTTATTAAATTACCGGTTACTCCGATGGCAGTATGATCTTCAAAGGTAATTAAATTAGGTAGTAATCCATCAACGCGCGTGAATTGTGAAATAAGGCAATCGTGCCCTATCTTTACCCCGACAAATCGAAAGAGCTTGTTTTTAAAACCAGGCCAGAAATTGAAATGCGTAGCCACTTCTGAAATAATATTTGTAAGTGAACTGCGGACAAATCTGGAGATTGCTTGAGAATCACCCTCCTTTCTAAGAATCTCTTCAATTAACACAAAAATAGAGGCACTAAATACCGTGTTTAAGCGAGTATTATCCGTGTTAATATGAATGATCTTCACATTATTTTTTTTCTCTACGTGATATTGCAGCCGTTTATAATCCCGTCGCTCTTGAATCAGATCTTTCCAAAAAGAAAAAGTATCACTTAATAGATTGAGGATAAATAAAAATAGGATTAATACTGGAAAGGATATAACGAGATAAATGAGTTTCCATTGAATAATCCATTCCGGATTGGCAATTAATCCTAAAATCCCCCATAGAATCGATAGTTCCAATGTTATAAGCCATGAAATGAAACAAAAAACACTAAAAATTGTTCCGCCTAACCGCCTCTTCTTTATTGTAAGATAACTGATTACATAGATGCCTAAATGGATTAAGAATATGATAAAAAACCAAGTGAAAAAGTTGGGTAAACTGTAATAAAAAATAAAAATAAAGGTGTCTAGAAGTATTAGAATAAAATTATGGATAACTAACCACCAAGTTCCCACTATTTCAGAGAAGTTAGGGATAAGACTATCAAGTATGTAGAATATTACGAAGATTACTATTAAAGTGGCTATGAAATAAGCGAGAATTTTCTTCTTTTTAACCATTCGATAACCCAAGCGTCTTCATTTAATTCCTCGTTTTCGATCTGGAAATCAAATTATTATAATTAATTAGAAGATATAAAATCTCTGATTAAAAGGTTATTTAGTTAATTCAAAAATAAAGAATGGTCTAATTAGGTTAAAATAACTTCTTTGATTAAGTAATTGGAAAATTCTTTAAGTAGATTCTGATTCGTCGAAAGATGTTGGATTTTATGTTGTCCCAGCGGCATTCCCTCTTTCAAATTTTGATTTTCTAATTCAAAAAATGCGCCATTTTTGACAATCCAGAGGATGGGTTCGATTATGGCTTGGACCACCGCTAATTGCGATTGATAAACGGGATTAATGATGGTCAGATTTTGGTTTAAAGATTTCAGATAATTGTTTTCATTAGCGGGGGCATGATTGGGGAGATATTCAATAATAAACACATAGTGTGGCTTTGGATTATATTTTCCTACAACGCAGAAATCTGTAATTGCACAATTGTGTTCTTGATTGGTTAAAGTGAGCACGTCCATAATTTGTTGCACGGTCATTTTTTCAGAAGCCATATTAATGGTACCTTCACGATGGGAGAATATAAGGCGTGGAGGATCAGTACTCATGAATTTAACCACATCGCCAAGTAAATACGCATATAAGCCATTAAAATTTGTAATTATAATTTTGTAATTAACATTCTTTTTAATTTCGTGTATAAGCAAACGCTCTTCTGATTTCTCTGTATAAAATTCAAGAAAATTTGCATCCAATAAGGGCGTCAATCCAGGAGCTTCTTGGAGCTGAACCGCAATAATTTCCTCAGTCGCCCCATAGATTTCTCGGTAATCAAGCTCCTTACCTATTAAGGAAAATAAGCGAGACTCATAAAATTTTGGAGATTCCCCTCCAAGTATAGCAAATTGGCAATTCGGAAATAAATCTTTAATGAATTTTATCTCAGGATTTTTATGTTGAGAATATTTTAAAATTATTTCTAGGAGGCTCAGGACAAAAGTCGTGACACCTGCAAAAGCCGTAATATTTCTATTCGCGATTTCGTGTGTTAAAAAGCGATATCGTTGGTCTAAATCGGTAATCTTAAACAAATGGGCCGTAGAATACATTGACTTTTTGAAAAGGGGACTCCAAAGTTGTTTTTTCGAGGATTGACTGAATACTCCAGTTCCAAATCCCACAGGAATTCTATTAATATATTCAAGAGTAGGATTCGCATGAAAGAAACAGACGGTTCCATCAAGGAATTTGGAATGTTCTGGAGGATTTTCGGCGATATAAGAAAGGTAGATCAAAAGAACGCCTCGTGTCGCATTTCTAAGACTGCGAGCGGTAATGGGAATAAGTTTAGGATTACCCGTTGAACCTGCTGTTTTGCCCCAATAAAGAGGATTTCCAGGAATTAAAACATCCGATTTATTCCGCGTCATAGATTCAATATATTCACGAAAATAATCATAGGAATGAGGCAATACAAGACTTTGAAACTGTTTTACGGAGGTAATTTGACGAAACTTATGAATAGTTCCAAACTGCGTGGATCTATTGATTTTAAGGATTTTTGAGAGAAGAGCCTCTTGTACTTTTAACGGATTTTTAAATGGTCGCGTCAAATACCTGTAAACTGGTTTAGCTGCTGTCTTTGCAACGAATCTAATGACATTCACGTTTTTTCCACTGGAATATTTTTCTTAGATATATTTTAAGGAGGATATTTAATGAAAAGCTATTTATTAGTAAAGTCTTTTTTAATTTATGATGGATGTCTTACTGTTTAATTTAGCCGAATTAGTGGATGATAAAGGACAAGAAAAGGATTATCTCGTTCCGCAAATTCTTGTCCCGCCTTTAGGCTTGTTATATGTAGGACAGATGATTAGCACTAATGGTTATAGTGTAAAGGTTTATGACCAAACCGTTACTGGAATTAAAAATACAGAAATAATGAAATTAGTTAAGAAATTGGACCCCAAAATCGTGGGTTTTTCTGTATTAGTAGATAACTTATGGACTACCATTGATCTCTTCAAAAGAATCAAAAGTTGGAACCCAAATATTGTTACCGTGGCGGGGGGTTACTTTGCCACATTCTATCCTGAAAAATTAATGAAAGAGATTGATCTTGACTTTTGTATCCGGGGGGAAGGAGAATATACCTTTGTGGATCTCGTCGATTATATTTTCAGAAAAAAGACAAATTTTGAAGAACTTAAAGGGCTAACGTATCGTGAAAACAATGTAATAAAATCGACGCCAATGCCTGAATCACTCAAAAATCTGGATGAACTGCCTATACCTGATCGTAAATTGATAGATTTTAGTTATGGAATTGACCATAGAGCAACCTCAATTTTATCGAGTAGAGGTTGTCCATTTGGATGCCGATTCTGCGTCAATGCACTGATAATGGGAAAAAGGTGGCGCCCACGTTCTGCCAAAAGTGTAGTTGAAGAGATTCAATTGTTAAAGGAGCAAGGGTATAAGGATATTTTCTTTGTAGATGATAATTTTTCACTAAGCAAGAAGAGAATTTTTCAAATATGCGCTGGAATAAAAAGGAACCACTTGGATGACTTTAATTATCATGGGGATTGCAGGATAGATAACGTTTCACTGGATCTATTTCGGGCCCTTGTGTCATGCAATTTTAAACAGGTTCTCTTTGGTATTGAAAATGGTAATCAACGGCTTCTAGATTATTACAGGAAAGACATAACCCTTAGTCAGATTGAACAAGCGATTAAAACAGTGAAAAAATCACGGATGGAACTCGTATTTGGAGCTTTCATTTTTGGTGCCCCTGACGAAACGCTTTCTGAATCCATCATAACCCTTAAATTTGCTCTGAAATTAAAACTCGATTATACGGTTCTTCAAGTATTAACTGTTCAGCCAATGTCTCTGATATACCAAGAATTAGTAGAAAAGAAATTATACACACCCAGAGAAGATGACTGGAAATGGATTGTAAAAGTCCCGGATATTTGTCCCACGGCTGTTCCTACTGAAACATTATTGAGTCTTATAGATGAGGGGTTTCTTCGCTTGTATAATAGAAGAGGTATCATCAAACTCATTTTTGATTCGTTAAAAAAGACTTATTATATCGATAATTTAATTAAAGCTATTAGAGGTTATAAACGAGGAGTATTACAAAATGGTGCACGAAAAACCGCTTAGAGTCTGGTTTAAAGCCTATCTGATAGTTTATTTAATTCCCCTCTTATTCGGCGCTTTGCTCTTCTCCCAATTATTCGATATCGCCTTAAGAAGAACATTAGAAGAGAGAGGGCGGGATAAGATCGTAAGATTGGTGGGATATAAAGGGATTGCTGGAATTTTTGATGTCCTTAAGAAAAAAAAGGAAAAATCCTAATTTAAATCATTTGATTTGTTTGCCGTTTTTTTAAAAATTATGCCTTTTTCTTTGTAGAAACTGATAAACCACTCCAAGTCTATATAAATTGCCTGCAGATTTCAGAAATTGATATATCATGTATTTTTTATCTGTCACAAATTCTTTAAACGCAATTTTTGCGAGCGATTCTAGATATTGGCGATTTAACGAATGGGGCACCACATCTACCGCAGGAAGTTCTTTGTACCAATCCCTTTCATAATTGATAAAGCCTTTGTCCAGGAATTCTTGATATAATTCAGTTCCAATGGAAAGATAAAGAATTTGAAATTGGGGAGTCGTAAGGCCATATTTTTGGAGACTTAAGCCGAATTTTATAGTCTGTATCACTTCTTCACGGGTTTCAATTGGCGCACCGATTATAAATCCGGCACCGATGTAATCAAGTCCAGCCTTTTTAGAGTTTTTAATGGCGCTGATTGCCATGGCAGGCGTTGTTTCTTTGGCATAGTAATCAAGAATCCGTTGATTTGCACTTTCAATA
>CAYGYC010000301.1:0-5664 GCA_964353755.1 uncultured archaeon
CTGGCAACAATCTGAATTCCACATATACACACAATAACTAAAGTTTTATCTGGATGTTTTATCTCCAATCCATGATTGCAATCGCAATCGCAACGTATTGATTGGTGTTCCTTTTGAATTTTTTAATGTCCACCGATGACCTTCTAGTTTTGCTCATGGTATTTTTACTTTGTCATACATTCTTCTTAAGCCCTCGAAGAAGAGTCAGTAAGAATTCTGAAAAATTACGGGATTGAATAAAGAGATAACCTAAATTTTCTTTCTCCTGTGAAATATTAAGAAAAACTTTGTCATTGATGATGAATAAGAAAGGAACCTGCATACAAGTCTTGATTATTTCAGGAGATAAGTCTAGATCTTTAATAATTTCTATCTCCAAATCTTTAAAATCCTGCAGAAATTCATTGTTATTTTGAGGATAGGGATCTACCAGTGTAATTTTCCCAGTGGATCCGGGTGTAGATTTCATTACCCGTTTAAGGTGCAATAACACCTCCTTATAGAACTCCGAATCATTATGGGAAACGAAGAGTAATTCCTTTACGGCTTTTGACTCTTTTAGTTCTTTAAGAACAATATTTTTAATTAATAACTCATTTTTAATTAAGAGGGTTTGAGGTTGTTCTGGGATTTCGCCTTTTTTTTCCAAGAGCTTCAAATTATTTAGGATTTGTTCCCCAATTTGTGCGACCCGATTCATTTCACGCTGAATATATTGATCTGGAGGATAGGCCTTGTACGTTGCAGGACGGGAAGTGGGAATCTCTGCAAGCAATCCCATCTCTTTTAAATCATTCACGACAGAATAAATCTTGGCGGTGGGTACATTCGAATAGGTAGCAATTTGTGAGATTGAGCACTCTTGCAAAATAAAAACCGCGCGGTAAACGCGGGCTTGATAACTTGTCAATCCTAATTCCATTAGCTGTCGCTCCAATTCCGCTGGTAATTCTTTTTTTAATTCAGCCATGTATCATTCCTCAAAAAAAAGATTAGTGGAGATTGGCTCCGCATCCCGGACAGTAGATACTATCTTTTGAGAGTTGCAACCCACAGAATGAACAATAAATATGTCCGTTTACCTGGGGATTTGGAGCTATACCTCCAAGAGCGGGAAAGACAACCTCGCCTGTTGTTGAATCAAAACTAACCTTTAATTCACCTGCCATTCGTAAGTCCGTTAATAACCGGCGCATATCACCCGAGCTTAAATCATAATCCTTAGCCAGTTCATTTAGCGCTACTCGAGAGCCATAATCACCCGCAGAAACGGCTTTTACTACTCGGTGTTGCAGACGAATATTTTGAAAATACAAACCTATTGCAACGGCAATCATGATAAACCCTGGAATAATACTGAGGGAAATCAGGGTTGCAAACCAATTCCCAATATTTTGGAACCAAGCAGTCACGGGAGGAACCAAAGCGAGTATCCCAAGTACTAAAAAGGCAATCCCAATCGCAATGATCACGGGAAAATCTTTTCCATATTCGGTTTTCTGTTCAGGAGACATTTCATTTCATTCCTTTTTTTCTTATTTTTTCAATCTTTCTTTTCTGAGTTTACTACCGGCAGTAGTAATATATAAAGTTTACCACCGGCAGTAGTAGTACCACCCTCAGTCAAAATAACTCCCCAAAGAAAATTTATTTATCTTTGAAAAAAATTTACTTAGGAGCAAGTTGAAAAAAAAGGTTATAGCTATGGAAAAACCAAACTCAACGAATCCAGAATCAACCCCGGAAGAACCTTCACACGATGCTTTCTCGCGCCTGTTTTTCTGGGTTATCCCATTTACCGCCCCCCTAATTATAACGGGCGGAACATATCTATTTTATACGATCGTCCCACTAGAACTTATATGGTTGCCGCTCTTGCTGCTATACTGGGCAACCATTTGGATCTTTACCTTGCTGTATCGCGCTAAGCGAGGCGGCGTATTTTCCCGCGAACGCTTCAAGCCGACAGTGAAGCTGCAAGGGGATCATCTATGGGCGCAATATATACTGGTGTATGGCCCGTTGTTTTATGCGATTCCCCTGTTCGTCATCAATTATGCCACCCTGCTTTCCGTAGCAATGTATGGGGCAATTATCATCGCCTCAATCATTAACGGTTTTTCCGAGGAAGTCTACTGGCGGGCCTGTCTGGATGATGCCGGGAAAAATGCGGGTGTCTCAACTCGAAAACGTCTCGCCTTTGCCCCTGTGGTATTTGCTTTTTGGCACACTGCATTCGTCATCCACCTCTTTCCATGGGATCCCATTTCATCGTGGCTCATGGCATGGGGCGGGATCCTCTTCATCACCTGGACAAGTGGTCTCATTTGGCTCTGGGTGCTGCACCGATCGGGGCGGATTGTCCCCCAATGCATCTATCACGTGTGTGGCAACTTCCTAAACATCTTCCCAATGATCCTTATAACAGTGCTCCATTTCTATTTCTAAATTTGAATATCGATCGTATATGAAATTACGAGGTGCGTCTTCCTATGAAATTCTTAAATTATCGACAAAATGGACAAGTAAAATGCGGAATTCTTATTGATCAGAATAAAATTTTAGATTTGCAGACAATTGGTCAATTCTTAGGGCAGGAAACTTCTTTATTTAAAAATGATTCTGCCTTTTTCACTAATTATTTTGCCTTTAAACTTCGCCTCGATGAATTTTTAGAAAAAAACAGTCAGCAAGTCGAACTTACCCCCTTATCCGAAGTCAAAATTTTATCACCTGTTTTAAATCCTTCCAAGATTATTTGTATAGGACTAAATTATCGTGATCATGCGGAGGAAACCCGAGCGAAAATTCCTCATCTCCCGATGCTCTTTTCTAAAGCCCCCTCTGCAATCATCGGAATGGATGACATTATTCAGATTCCCTCCGTCCGCCAAAAAATCACTGGGAAGATGCGCCCTATCTCCTTCGTGGATTATGAAGCCGAATTGGCCACCGTTATAGGAAAACCCTGTCGAACGGTTTCGATTGAGGACGCACATAGCTACATCCTGGGTTATACCATTTTGAATGATGTATCTGCCCGCATGGAACAGGTAGCCGATCAACAATATTTCCGCTCCAAATCGTTTGATACCTTCGCTCCACTCGGGCCTTGGATTGTCACTTCCGATGAAATCGGAGATCCCATGAATCTGCATATCGAATGTCGCGTGAATGGAGAACTCCAACAAGATTCCAATACCCAAAATATGAATTTCAATGTCTATGAACTGGTTTCCTTTATCTCAGACGCAATAACCCTATTCCCAGGGGATATCATTGGTACTGGTACTCCGGCAGGAGTTGGAATCGCTAAAAAGCCGCCCCGCTCATTAAAATCAGGAGACCTCGTAGAAATGACCATCGAAAACATTGGCTGCCTGCGAAATCGCATACGATAATTGCAACGATACTATTCTAGATCCCCAACCTCCCGGACTTCGGATTATGGCATTTATCCACAATGCTGTCGGGTAAACCTAGCGTATTATATCGAAATAAAATAAGAGCAATTTTAGAAACCAATTTTTTAAAGCGCGAAATCTATAGTTAGTATATAAATGCGCAGTGATTTGCGTTAGCTAGGTTGGTGATTTCAGTTCAATTTAAGAGTTTCAACGAGTTCACAGAAGCCATCTTACCCAGTCCTAGCGCCAATTACAGTAACAACACTCAATTACTAATGGAATTCACCCTAGAATCAAATAAGGAAGAATTTCTTGGCGAATATATAAAATATTTAATCAAAAAGGATGTATATACTTTACTCTTTACCCAAGAAGGCAATGCCTCCTTTTATTTGAAAGATTTTTCTGACTCGCACATCATTACGATTGAACTCACGGTGCTGGAATCCCCCTCCTCGAATTACGAGTTTAAAAAATTCGGGCAAATTCCAATGAATGAAAATAAGATTCTCTATGTAATTAATAATGTTCTTCGGGAATTTGGTGGAAAAAAACCCAATCTCGTAGTTTTCGATTCCATTTCCGATATTATTCTTTGGTATGACTTTACTACCGCTTATAAATTCGTGCGTAAATGCGTGTCCAATTTAAGACGCACGGAAAATACCCATTCCATCTTTCTTATAAGTAAAACGAGTCATTCCGAGAAGGAACTTTCCGCCCATGAAAATTTATTTGATGGAATATTAGTATCTGAGGGGAAAAATGAATGTTCCGTTAGAGGTGGTATTAAATACCGTTATATCCTCACCTAATCTATCCTTTTTCGACTTCAAATTACAATTTATCCTTAAATAAGGGTTCGATGAAAATCTTTTTTTGAGTCATTTTCCAAAGATTTTTTGATTCACATGGTTGCCACTCCCAAATTTGCCTCATCCGTAATCCTCTATCGCGTGCCGGATGTTTCGGATGCCGCGAATACGTGCCCCTTTGAAATTCTTCTCATTCAACGGGCGAAAGGCATGAAATTCCTCGGCGGTGTCTATGCCTTCCCGGGAGGGAAATTAGAAGAAGATGATATATCAGAAAAGAATCTCACGAAATGCCAATTCACTAAAACTCGAGCGCATCAACTCATCCTGGATAAGAATACCCATCACGAAAATGAAAATTACAGTTTGGGCTTTTGGATTACGGCAATCCGCGAAGTATTTGAGGAAATCGGTGTTTTATTTGCCTACGATAAATCCTTACATCTCTTCAATTTATCCACTCCCCCCTTGCAAACAAAATTTGAAGCCTATCGCACTCAATTATTACAGGATCAAATCTTATTTTCTGAGATAATGGACCGCGAGCATCTTTCTTTTGCGGTCGATAAACTCCATTACTTCCGCCACTTCATCACCCCGGAACTTTCCCCAATCCGTTATGACACGCGCTTTTTCCTCGCCGAACTTCCTGCAAATCAGATTATAAAACCCGATGCCCGAGAGATTATCTCCGCTGAATGGAATGATCCAACTTCCACTATGAAACGCTATCATGATAAGGAAATCATACTCATTCCTCCTCAATATTCCTGCCTCTTAAGTCTCCAAAAGGTCGTCAATATTAAGGATTATTGCAGCTCTCTATACAAATGTTAACCAATCATCCGAGTGCCTCATCTATTGCGGCATTTGCCAATTTATCCGCCAGTTCGTTTTCCTCTCGGGCAATGTGTTGATAGGTAACCTTCTTGAATATTTTCTCTAATTTTTTGACTTTCGTGAATAATTTTTGCAGATGCTCCTTTCGGACTTGATATTTCCCCTTTACTTGCTGGACTAATAATTCTGAATCGGAGAAGATGAAAATCATTTCAGTCCCCAATGGTTTCACTAATTCGAGCGCCTTAAGCAGAGCGAAATATTCGGCCTCGTTATTTGTATAATTTTCCCCTAAAAACTCTTTATATTCTTTAAGTACCTTGTTATCTTCGCTTGTAATAAGTATCCCAATCCCCGCGGGCCCAGGATTGCCGCGTGAGGCTCCATCAATAAAAATTTTAATACTATTCAATCCAATTCACATTGTCCGATAAAATTTTGCAAGTTCATTCCTTTTATTTATTAAAAGTTGAAGTTCTATTGCATCTGCTTCAGCTACTTCAATTTTTTATTGAAGAAAATATTTATTGAACCATATTATTAAGATTGTAGAAAGAAAGAAATTTCACTAATTATTAAAAAAAATGGAGTTAAAAAGATTG
>CAYGYC010000302.1:0-5631 GCA_964353755.1 uncultured archaeon
CTTGGATTCAGGTAGCGTTTCTGTGGTTAATGGAAGATAAAATTAATATGACCTCATAAAAAATAATGAATTATCATTAATTTAGAAATCATGTAGGCGAAGTAGATGCTGAAAATTTTTAACACGCTAACAGGAAAAAAAGAATTGTTTCAGCCCTTAAATGATAGAACCATTAAAATCTATGTCTGTGGCCCTACAGTCTATGATTATTGCCATATTGGGCATGCTCGGGCAGGGCTGTCATTCGATGTGATCCGCAGGTATTTAGAATGGCGTTTCCCTGAAAAGCGAATTGTATTTATCATTAATTTCACTGATATCGATGATAAAATGATAAATCGCGCAAATCAAGAGGGGATTACCATTTTCGAATTAGCGGATCGCTTTATCGCGCAATATTTCAAGGATTTTGATGCGCTGAATGTGAAACGAGCATCATTCTATCCCCGCGCGACGGAACATATTTCCGATATGATCACGTTTATTCAAAAGTTAATCGAACGCGGATTTGCTTATGAGGACGAAGGGAATGTCTATTTTAGCATTGAACCGTTCAAGAGTTATGGTAAACTCTCCCATAAAAAGTTGGAGGAATTACCGCCCGATCAGGAAACGGCTGCTTTTAAAAAACGGAATCCAAATGACTTTGCATTATGGAAACAAAGAAAAGAAAAGGAACCGTATTGGGATTCCCCGTGGGGACCAGGACGCCCGGGCTGGCATATTGAATGTAGTACCATGTCCATGAAATACCTCGGAGAGTCGTTGGATATCCATGGCGGAGGGTTGGATCTTATTTTCCCGCATCACGAAAACGAAATTGCCCAGAGCGAGGCGCTCACGGGGAAATCCTTTGTAAATTTCTGGATACACAATGGGTTTGTCTTGATAAATAATGAAAAGATGTCCAAATCTCTCGGCAATTTCTTAACAATCGAGGAAATACTACAAAAATACCATCCGATGGTACTACGGTTTTTTCTACTTTCAACCCATTACCGGTCGCCGATTAATTTTGAGGAGCAACATCTGATGCAAGCCCAACAAGCATACAATAAAGTGCACCTCGCGCTTGCATATGCTAGGCAAGAGTATGCGGATCTACCCATTTCTGAAGCGCTTTCCGCTGAATTAGCGGAACAATTACAAAAAGTCAAGCGGGAATTTATCGAAGCGATGGATGATGATTTCTCCACGCCAAAAGCAGTAGCGGCCATCAATGGATTCGTGAAATATCTTAATGGGATCGCTTCACTAAAAGAGAGAGCGCAGTCCGAGACACAGCATCATGCCTATGAAACACTTCGCGAGTTATGTCATGTGTTAGGGTTGGTAAAAAGTCCCGAAGAAGATGAACAAGAGCAGCTAATCACCAAGTTAATGAAAATGCTACTTGAGTTAAGGGATGATGCACGGAATAGAAAACAATATGAGATATCGGATCGAATCCGGGCAAAATTGAAAGAGTTCGGGATAACTCTATTGGATTATCCCAATAAAACAATTTGGTTTCAAGAATAAATATTTATAATAAAATAATCTAATAACTAAATAGGGACATTGAGATGGTAAAACTCCACGAAATTTATTTTATTTTCAAAGATCGAGGCCTGCCAGCTCTATATACGCGATTTCGGCAGGCAGAAAGAGTACATCCCGATCTTATAAGTAGTTTTATATCGGCGATCTCACATTTTGCAAAAGAATTACGCCCCGATGAAAGAAAGGATATTAATTTAATTTCTCGGGAAGATTTTGTGATAATGATTGAGGACGGAAATAAAATTTTTGCAGCCCTTATTGCGGATAGGGATGATAGAGATGCGCGGGTTATCACCCAAAAATTGATTAATGCATTTGAAGAAGAATTTGATAAAAATTTAGATGATTTTGGTGTAAATACCCTAATTTTTGAGAAATTTAAAGATACGGTCGTAAAAGAATTTGGAGTTCTGCTCATTAATCCGTTTTATTTTCCGGTTTTACTAAAAACGGATAAGGAACTGCCCGATGACCCCCTATGCAATAAAATAGTCAATTTAATTGATGGTGAAAGGAACATCAATGAGATAGCATATAGTCTTTCCCTCCCGATGGAAGAAGTATGTCAAATTATCTCTTTGCTTGAAAGTAGAAATCTCATTGAATTGCAGTTAAAAATTGAGGAAGCGGATATTTTTAGTCCCACAGAAAAGGCAACGGAAGCATTTAGCAGAGAAACGAAAGATCATAGGAATCTTATAGAACTATTTGGGGAAGTAGGAATTGATGTATTATATTCACTAGATGGCAAGAAAGATCTTAAAGAAATTATGAATGAATTACAACTGCCATTTAATGATCTATTAAAAATGCTCAAATATTTTCTCACAGAAGAATTTATTAGCTGGATTGAACTGTATCCCGTGATGCGCCCCTTATCCACAGAACGCCTCATGGAAATTGCATCGACTAAAGGAGAGCAGGCCCTCGTATTTACCTTAAGAAACATTTGTGATGGGTCGTATTCTCTTTCATCTATAAGTCGGAAATTGAAAATCCCTAAAGATGAAATTAGGAAGTTTTTAGATAAGTTCGGGAGAAATGTGCGCTGGATCGAAAAGAAAATCTAGATTAAAGATAAAGTAGAGTAAGAAAATGGCTATTAAATTTAAAGTGGTGCTGGCAGGAAGCTCTGACCAAAATAAAGAAGTATTCTTGATTGATGAGAAAGAATTAATATCAGGTGAAAAGTATCAGACGGATTTAGGCTTGGATTTTAAGTTAGAATACAAATTAATCGGGAAAAAAGATATTAATCTCATTTTATGGTTGATGAAAGGCGAGAAGTATAAACAAATTAAGCGAAATTTGGTTGAGGGCGCAGATGGAATAGTAATTCTATTTGATACCAGTAAGGAAGAAGATATTGATACGATCATTTCGCGAATTAAGGAACTTCGGGTAACTTCACCTGAATCCTCTATTTTATTGATAGGGCGGAATATCAAAACTCGAATGAATCAAATTATTGAACGCTACACGCGAGAATTAATTAAAGAAGGGAAAATTAAAGGCAAATTTAATTTGAATATTGATTTTTTTGATATTTCGGAAAACCAAAATTTATTTTCTGAGGATTTTCTTGATTTTCTCGCTAAAAAATTACTTTCTAGAACAAATTATTAAAATAAATGGGGTACCTAAATGCCTACGTATCGATTCAAGGTAATTATTGTTGGAGACGGAAACGTTGGAAAAACAACGCTGATTCTAAAGTACACGGAAAAGCGGTTTCGCGAGAGTTATATACCAACGATCGGGGTTCAATGGACCATAAAAGAAATGAAATATGAGGGCAGTATTATCAATTTAACGCTTTGGGATATCGCCGGGCAAGAAAATTTCAAGGCGTTGCGCCAAAGCTTCTATGAAGGGAGTGACGCCGCTATTATCGTATTTGATGTTACAAATTTAATCTCTTTTGACCATGTAGAAAATTGGTATCACGAAATTCAGTCATGTGGCAATATTCCAATTATCCTCCTCGGAAACAAAATAGATCTGGTAGAAAAACGTAAAGTTCCTCCAGAAATGATCAAATCATTTAATGATAAATTCAATCTCCCCTATTTTGAGACTTCCGCCAAAACTGGTGAGAATGTGCTGGATATGTTCAGTGCAGTCATCGACAAAATACACCAATTTGAACCCATTAAAATGGATACTTCCATAAAACCCCCCGAACCCGCTAATGAATTCAATACTAATCTAATTGAAGAAATGGGCATTTTAGAAGAATTAATAAAAAATGATAAGCCCCTTCAATCGATCAATAAAGAATTTAAAAGGATTACGAATATACTTTTCAAATTAAACCCCTATCATGATAAACTAGAAGAAATGACCCAATGGCGGCTAGAAAAATTGAATTATTATGAAGAAAACGCGAAACTCTCGTCATCAGATAAGACCGATTTCTTAAATAAAATTCAAAATTGGAAAAAAAATTTGAATTAATTATTCGATTATAATAACAGGTTTTCCGGGAAGTGCTTGGGCAGCCTTTGTCTCCGAACTCTCTTCTTCTTTTGTGATTTGGATAGTGGTTGACAATCTGAGAGCCAGAATTTCCTTAATGGCGTCATAAAACTGCAATTCTTCAGCCTGACTTAATAGAATAGGGGAAAGTATTTTCCCCGGACTGGTTAAAATTTTGTTTATAATGGGATTTATTTGTTTTCCATATTGACGGAGATCCGTTTGCATGATAGTTTTCATTAGGTCTTTTCGGTCCGTGCCTTTCTTGAATTCTTCAGAAATTAAAGTAAATAACTTAAATTTCCAAGGTTTTGCGACTACTAAGAGAATTTTTTGAATCTTTTGCAATTGGATAACTTTTAAAATGTTATTGATATCAGAAATGAGGTCTTGGAGAAGGTTCCATTTATAATCTATCAGTGGGGTAATGAATTGTTCATCATATGTTGGCCATTTTTCTAAACTAATGAAGTTCCTATGCCCTTGTTGTTCCCAAACTTCTTCGCATAAATGCGGGGTAAAGGGAGTTAATAAAAGTGTTGTATTTTTAATGGTTTCTTGAAAAATGTCTTTTTGGACGGGTTGATTCACGTATTTGCGCAGCATATCAATAAATTGGACAATAGCATTTGATGCATCCCGCAGTTGGAGGGCTTCAATCTTCTCAGTTACCTCCCGGATCATTTTATGGAGGTGATACATTATGAATTGATCATCAATGGTTTCATTTTTTCGGAATTCTAGGGGCTTTTCTAATAATAACGTATAGACTTTATTAATAAAACTCCAAGTAGATTGAACGCCTTCATCGGACCATTCCATTTCCTTTTCTGGATTTGCCCATAGGAGGATGAAAAAACGGGAAGTATCGGCACCATATTTATCAACGAGAACATTAGGATCGACGACATTACCCAAACTTTTTGACATTTTAGCACTTTTCATAGCGTAAGCCCTGTTGCACTTTAAACAGATCCCGTCTTTAAATTCTCCCATATGGAGAAATTTGTTGCATTCTTGACAAAAGGGATGTTCTTTATTAACCATTCCCTGTGTTAAGAGTTTTAAAAAGGGTTCATCATGTTTATATAATCCTAAATCGCGTAAAATCTTGGTAAAAAAGCGGGCGTAGAGTAAGTGCATGATGGCATGTTCAATTCCACCAATGTATTGATTTACAGGCATGAAATAGTCAATAATTTCTGGGTCAAAGAGGGCGTCTTTGTTTTTAGGATCACAAAATCGGAAGAAATACCAGGATGAATCCACAAAAGTATCCATGGTATCTGTTTCCCGACGTGCTTTCCCTTTACATTTAGGACACGTACAAGTAATAAATTGTTCAGAGGTCTCTAATGGATTCCCAGAGATGGTGAATTTTACATCTTTAGGTAATTTGACGGGTAGATCCTCATAGCGAACGGGCATAGTTCCACATTTTTTACAATAAATGATAGGAATGGGGGTGCCCCAGTATCGTTGCCGGGAAATAAGCCAGTCCCTTAATTTATAATTAACAACTTCACTTCCTTTGCCCATTCCGTCAAGTTTCTTAGAAATTTCTTTAATTGCTGTCCGATTCTCCAACCCATTGAATTCTCCCGAATTGAC
>CAYGYC010000303.1:0-5597 GCA_964353755.1 uncultured archaeon
CAATACTAATATAAATTTCATCTGCTATGTATACACCCCTAAATTACTTCTAAGGTTATTTTCTAAAATACTATATAGTTGTTAATACTCTCATACTTTCTAATAAAAATTCAAAAATAAAGTTTTTTTCTTAAATATCCCGTTTTTATTTTCTGTTAGCTGTTAAAATATCTTTTTAAGACTAAATTTAGGTTGGAGTTAAGGTCAAAAAAGAATTAAGTTTAAAAAGATTTTTAATAAAATGAATTAATAAGTATTCTATTAATATGAATAAGAAAGTCATTCTTATTGACAATTTCTTATGATGGAGATCTGTGTTCTATGAAAAACCTTCCAAATTCAGAGGATAAGACGGAAAGAAACCCGTTAAAGATTTTAAAACGATCCGTGAATAATACCATTCTGGTCAAATTGAAGGATGGACATGAATTCAGCGGTAGATTGACCGAGGCGGATTCGTATATGAATCTTGTAATAAGTGAAGCAGAGGAATTGGAAAACGGGGAAGCCATTGCCCGATTTGGCGAAGTATTCATCCGTGGTAACAACATTTTATATATAAAACCGGATATGACTGCTCTTCGGAAAGAAGAATATTAAGATAATAACTTATTTCCTATTCTTCATCCTTTCGTTTTCTATAATCCGTGATTAAATTTTGCAGCCAGATTTCTGCCTCTTGGCGATTCATTTCATGTTGTTTTTGCTTATACTGTTTCAATTTTTGCTCAAATCGATGTTTATTGATGAAGAAGACCCCTTCTTTAGCTTTCAAATCACCTTGAATTTCTTCAGTCGGAATAATAGGAATCCCGGCACTCCTAAATTGCTGATAAGCTTCGTGTGATAAAGTATTGGTAATGATAGCTCGAAGGTCTTTAGCGGCAGAAATCAGTTGTATTGCAGTGGTACTTCCCCCACCACTACCATCTATCATATATAGCACATTATTTGCTGAAAATTCAACTTTTTCCAGATTTTCTTTGGAAAAGGTTTCTATTACTTTCAGAATAATGATCTCATTAGCCAATTCCTGTCGTTGTAATTCGTTTAGGATGATCTCGCGATTTCCATATTTCGAAATTTCCTCCTCTAGTTCCGAAATTTGATCCTTTAATTGGTCGAGGGTCGCGCGGAGGTATTTTATTTCAATGTCTTGTGCGCGAATTAACCGTTCGCCACGTAACTGATATAGCGATCTTGACCGTTCGCTCTCTAACGTTTTTTGTGATTTGGAGAGTTGCATTTTCTGCAACTCTAATTCTTCCTTGATTTGAGTATTTTTATCTTTTAATTCTTCTAGACTCCGTTTTAATTCTATATTTTTGTCGATTAACTGATAAATTCGATTATTCAGTTCAGTGATTTGGTCCCCATTGGATGCTTGAGATTCTGTCTCGACCGCCTCTTCTTTATCTTCAGGTTTAAAAGTTAGAATGGAAATGGCGTCGTAGATGGAATATCCCCGTAAAACCAGGACTTTCACTTTTTCCTCCGGAATATCGACGTTCATTTCCCGAACCCGTTTGTGAATTTTTTCAAATACATTTTTGTACGGGAGGTAGGCTTTAACGGCAGAAGCCAAGGCGTCACGGATATGCGCATCGGAAACTTTCCGAAATTCCTCCGAATCTTTCAAATATTCGGTGACCAATTCTTTTTTATCGGCCACTTTCATGGATTTTGAAGGACGGAAAATAATCGAATTGTATGTATTCGAGACCTTTTCTACATATTTAGGCAAGGGCGTAACATCACAACAACACATTACGGCGGATCCAAATTGCGAAATGAATTTCACCAAATCGCGGCGGGAAATATCCTTGCCGCTATGTAACGCGAGAATCTTGCCGTTTAAATCCAGGATAGCAATCCCTGTCGTCGTGCCCGGGTCGATTCCTACAATTAAACTTTTTAAAGGCGCACTTCCCAGTTCTTCCTGCTGGACAAGTGGAATAAATTCCAGTTCCTTTCGCTTTATGGGCGTTATTTTAACCCGAATCGTAGAACCCTTATAGGATTTAATTTTAGGAAGAAGTTCATATATTGCCGCATAGACCGTGAAGACACTGCGATCCAATCCATAATCCGTCTTCCGAACGGACAGATCATATTCAATTCCCAGTTCATCTAATTGGGTTTGAATTTCGCGAGTTGCTTGTAGGATAAACATTTGGGAGTTTCGCCTATACCGATTTTGGCTCCAACCTCCAGGTCCTCCTATGGTTCTAACCCGAGTCACTTGTATTTGGGACTCCTTTTCGAAGAGGGCGACTTCATGCCCAATTCCAATTTGTACGAGGCGAGCACATATCTCTGCAGTTTTAAGAGGGTTGGGATGGCTAGTCAATTGGATTCCACAGCGTTTTGCCAAATGGTGGATGGGTTGCATTTGCCCCGGGGCTCCGGTGGTCTGGACAAGCGTAGTCTCCGGAGGAAATTTTTCCATCAGTTCTTGCAGCGCTTCTTGTGTTGGAGCTAGTTCCCACACATTATCAATGGCCAGAAAATTCGGTTTGAATTGACTTAAAATTTTAATAAGCTTTCGAAAGGAAATTTCTTCGTTTTTGAATAAAATGGCATCATTACTAAAAATAAGAGCCGCGTATTTAGGTTTTTGTTTTGAAGCGGGACTCATCTGAAGAATATCTATTCCCATAATCACTTTGGATGAAAATTGCGCCAAAAAAAATCCTCAGTAAAATCCTCAGCATGAATCTGATCTTAATCACGCTGAACGCCTTCATAAATTTCGCGATTTTAAGATTCGGTGATCTGTTTGACTAACGATTCAGGATCGGCAAGAACTCCAAATCTGGTCTTGAAAAAGTTACATAAACTAGTGATATCGCGGGTGAGATAAAAAATAGCATTAGGATGGGTGACAGGTACCCATTGTGGCCAGTCAATGATAATTGGTTGTAACTCTTTTTTATGCTGTACAATAATTACATTAAATTCACTCAAATCCCCATGAATTATTTGAGCTTTTTTGTAGCTAGCTTCAATATTTTCCATTATTATCTTAAAAATTCTATCCGGATGCGGAAGCACTTTACAGGCGCAAAGATCATCGCCCGCGATGTTTTCCATCACAATCATGTGACGATTTTGGCCATAGGGTTTAGGGACCGCAACTTTATAGGAATAAAGGATTTTCAAAGCTTCATACTCTTTTTCTGCAGCCAAACGGGAAGCGTACAACCAAGTGAGATGATGTTTCTCCGCGATATAGCCGCGATATCGTTTGGTCTGGCGAAAGCTTACTCGCCCCTGCCGGTGAACTTTAATTGCAACGCTCTCATCCGAGGGCGTCAAGCCGGCGAATACATCCGATTCTTTTCCGACTCCCAGTGATTTTCCGAAGGATGCTAAAATATTCTCTTGAACTAGCCCATTCAGCGCCAAGCAATCGTATCCATGCTCGTTTATATGGTAGCCGACATATTTTTCGGACCACCGGTTAATTAACTCCAGTTTATGCAGCCGATTGAGTAGAAAACTCACATGTTCCATATTAAATTTTGTCGGATTACTGATTTCAGAAATGGGGACATGCTTGTATTTTTGCATGGCTTTTTCAATTGCTCGTAAAATGCGGAAATCGTCCGGATTCAATTTTTTAAATCTGTTTATGATATTTTCCATTAAAGCATGTCCTCTTCATTCCTTATCGTCTAGTAACGCCGCGGAGAAATTGGCTGGGTTTAAATACCACTGGCTTTAATTCACACATAAAAATATTATAACTCTTATTATCAATTAAAGATTGTGAAAATTACAATTTAATAATCCTCTAGGAGAGTTTATTAGACTACTATAGATTCAAATCTTCTGGGAAATTTTGCGAAGGATGAGAATCATGCAAATATCAAAAAGAAAATTCACGTTCTTACTCCTATTAATAATAATTTTGTTTTTTCCATTAATCTATGCCCTTCCGTTTTATGTACATTTAAGTCAGCAGGATGCTTGCACGCGGGTAGCAGATTATACGATGAATGAATTGGATTATTCTATATTTACAGACTGGGGGAAAGGGTTATGCATCCATGGGCTCATTGATGCGTATGCTGTAACGGGCGATGAGAAATATTTATCATTTGCTCAGTATTGGGTGGATCAATCGATTTATACGCAAACGGCAGAGGGCACTTTCGGCCATGGAGAATTAACAGTAGGTGATTCAACTGCCATCGGATTAAGTGTTCTCTACTTTTACAATCGTACGGGGGATATTAAATATCTTGAAGCGGCTCTTAAGAATCTCAATTACCTTCGTTCACCGGAACGGATTTGGGTCGGTGGCCCTCCTTTGATAGGCGGCTCTAGCCATGTTCAGAATGAAGCGGAATTGTGGATAGATCATTTATATATGGTGGTACCGTTTTGGGCGAAAGTAGGAGTTATCCTCGGAAATACCACGTATATTGACGAGGCGGTAAATCAAATATATGTCCATTTAAAATATTTGAAGGATCCTGCGACTAATCTGGTTGCCCATATCTGGAGTGAAGCCGAAGGATATTTAGACCCCAATTTATGGGGGCGTGGGATTGGCTGGGCTACTGCTGCGATTGCCCGGACCTTAGAAATTATTCCGGAAACGCATACAAATTATTCTGATTTGCTCAATACCGTTTTATTAATGTTAGCAAGTCTTGATGATTATCAAGATGCGAGTGGTCTATGGCATACTATCATCAATGATTCCTCAACCTATTTAGAAACATCGGGAGCCACCTTATTCGCCTATACGGTGGCAAAACTCCATAATCTTAATTCAACTTGGATTGATGCAGGGAATGAAACCATGGCGCGTAACGCTTTTGCCGCTGTCGTTCAAAAGGTGGACATGGTAGGAGTTGTCCATTGGTGCACTGGGGGAACGGGAGCGAATTCATACGGAGTCCCCCGGGCGGAGTATGCCATTCCTTGGGGCCAAGGGCTCTTTCTTAGCATGTATCGAGAATTTAATCAAGCAAATTGGACTGGGGGATATTAATGGAGAAAAAAGAGAGCTTAATGAAACGTATTATTGGCATTTATTTGAAGCCAACGGCGACTTTTGAGGGTATTTGTACGGTACCTACCAGTTGGAAGATTATTTTCCTATTATTACTGGGGATCGTAACTCTTTCGTTTATTTACATAATTCAAATGCCTTCAGGGCTCAGTTCAATCCTTATCGCGGCTAGTCTTTTTCCCATGTATCTGATTTATTCGCTATTTTTTGTAGTCATGCTGATTTTTTCATTAATTTATTTAGGAATCCTTAATTTAGTTTATACAATAGGAACCCTGATTAGAAAGCCAAGAAAAGAACACCGAAAAAGAAAAGTAATTTTTAACATTTACTTTTACAGTCTTGCACCATTACTTTTACTCGTTTCGCAGTTACCCTTTATTCTAATTTTTGGTGGTCATTATTCGCTGTTGCAGTTGAGATATTTCTTTTACAGCCTCTTGGGGATTTGTATTGGCTGGCATGTGTTCCTATTATATCGGGGAATTCAAATCAATTCTGGCATCACCCCTCGGCAAGCCAAATTAGTCGTCGGACTGTACATTGGGATTATCAGTTTTCTTTCGGGCTT
>CAYGYC010000304.1:0-5594 GCA_964353755.1 uncultured archaeon
CTCTCGCGCAAGGGAGGATGCACACTATTATAGCGATTTTGACATTGTGGTAATTGGCAACTTTGATATGCCTTATCTTGACCGTATCAAATGGATTCTATGGCTTACACCTTCAGTTCCGGTCGATGTCTTTTGTTATACGCCAGAAGAATTTAAGAAAATGTTTTACTCCTATCAACTTATTGCCATTGATGCGGTTGGTGAAGGAATCGTTCTATTCGGCGAGGATTTTATTCAACCCTATAAGAGAGAATATGAAAAATTTGTGGAACATGGATTACGAAAAACTGTTTGTACGCTTATTCCTCCTTCCTTGTAAACGCCATTTCTTCATTATGAGTTTCTATTAGAATGATTTCGTTTTATTTTCTTCAATTATCCTGATGCGCAAAAATAGTTTTGACAGATATATGTGTAAATTTAGACTTCATCCTTTTAAAAATTACTTCAACCAAAACATTTATATAATTCAAGTAAAGAATGTTCATTAAAAAGATAAAGAAATGAACATAATTTAAGATTTTTTAAGAATTATTGAATAATTAAATAGGATGAAGGTTATAGAACAATGCTCAAACTTCATGATACTGAGAAATTTGATTTATCTGAAGACCAGAAATATGTGGCACATGCCTTTTTAACGGATATCCATTATTATTTAGATAATGGAATTGATATCGAAGAAATAGCATTGGTTCTTCGGCAAATCCTTGCAGATATCGATAAATAGATATTCTAATTCATTGGTTTTCTGTTCTACTATTTTTAAAGTTCTAGTTAAGCAGAAGAGAATCGGTTGATCTAGGAATTTCCGAGTTATTCTGCCTACCTTAATTTTCAATTGCCTATTGAACAAAACCTTATTAACTTATAAGGCATCTTGAAAATTATTCAGAATATTTGTGTCCGTAAGAGGCCTTACCTTGGAAAAAGTGTACCGAGTTGATGAAACCGACTTGAAGATTTTAAAGATCTTGGAAGAGGATTCGAAAACCAATTATCGTGAAATTGCGGATAAGGTGGAAATTGCCATTGGAACGGTTTCTAATCGAATTAATAATTTAAAAGACGCTGGAATTATTAGAAAATTTACGATTGACATGGATGTCCGGCGAATTGGCTATGAAATCACTTCACTAGTGCTCATGCAAATTGAAGGGGGGTTTATCGAAGAAGTAGAAAAGGAATTAGAAGTAAAAACGAATGTATACGCCATTTATGACACCACCGGCGATTGGGATAGTATCATCGCCGTCAAATTCAAGCAAATGGACGAGTTGAATGCGTTCATCAAAGAACTTAATAAGAATCCCCATGTGAAACGCACTTCAACCTGTGTGTGTTTGAATGTTATTAAAGAAAATATCTTCTTCCCCATCCAACTGCCGGAAGAGGAAGAGTAATTACATGGAATATTTTTCCCTAATCTTTCTCAAATCGTATCTTCATGGCTTCTTCAAACAAAGTTTTTATGGGGATAACTCTCTATTTAAGCTCACATATTTTGGTACTGGTTCGATGGGCTCGCAATAGGAATAGAACAAAATGGTAAAATATGAGAAATTCAGGAACTTTATCTGGCGAATACTGAAAACCAGCAAGCTGAGAATCGAATCGGGATCAATACAGAATGCCTTTCTAGAAGAAATTTCGTATAATGTCAAGGAAGTCCAAAATTACATTCAAGATATGGAACGAATGTGGGTGGACTGGAAAAATTTATACCATATCGATTTTATCTCACGATTTATTGAGGATTTAGGACCAACCCTATTTTTAATTTGGTTATCCGAAGTTTTTCCTTTTGATTTTGACCAATTAAATGCAAAATGTCCAAAAGGCCCATCAACCGAAGACGTTCTGTTGGAAATCTATTACAACTACTCCGCGAGTGAATTAAAGCTTGTAAAGGACACCTTAATCGCCCATTGGATAAATGATTCAGAAGACCAGGTTGCGCAAACACTGTTCATTGAAGCCATCAAATCCATTTCTGAAGTATTTTCCCACATTATCAATCACCCCTTTAAAATTTTTACCTCCCAAGTAAACGTTAGTAAGACCAATAATGTTTTACAAATAGCGTACTACGGCGCTGGTCGCGTGCAAAAATAGTCGAAGTTAATTAAAAGTTTTATTATACTGAATATCAGTATGAAATTATTACATATCGAATTATCCTCTTTTTGAGAAAGGTGTGGAAAGAATGGCTCAAATGATCCCATTTACCGGTTGTGGAGCCTGTCCTTATATGTACCAAATTAGAAATAATGACATTGAAGTATGTGAGATTATTAAGGCAGCGCTGAATTTAAAAAGAGGTGAAATTTATTGTCAGAAAACGGAGAGAAAACACATAATTGAGCAACATAGTGAATTGAGGGTCGATATCCATGGACTTACTATATCAGTTAAAAAGAGAGAGTTATTGACAGAACTAAAACTGAATCACCAAATCCGCGTTGAAGATGAACTTAGCGATTCGAAGGCTGGGATGAACTCAGTGCGGTTTGATTTTGATTTTAGACAGCTAGATAGGAGTAAAGAAGGGTTGGTAGTGGCGTACCTCCAACTGTTAGTAGATAAGGTGCCAGATGTAAAAATGATACAAGCAAGATATAATCCATCGAAATTAACTAACCCACCAGGATTAGTCGCAAGTGGTTTTTTCTTCTTTTTTTCGTTCTGGTTATTAAAATTGTTTTTCAAAGAACATATATCATCCGATGAAATTTCTTCTATTATAGATTTCATATATCGGATTAAACATGAAACATTAGTTAATGATCTCCTCGATCTCCAAAGAAACCGCCCCCTTTTTTTGGAGGCCATCTTTTTCCTCCATAATGTCAATAATTTCTTATTAACCCAACCCATTTCCAGCCCTTGGAGAGACTTAGTCTTAGGCGAACTCTCTTTACGATTTAATTTACAAAATGACCTCCTTAATATAAGGAGATTTACCATTCCTACTTACCAAAATTACTGCCTAAGTAACCCTACTCACATGTATGCCAATTTATGGTTAACCCATTTAAGTTTTAAGATAGCCACCGCTATCGAAGCGGCTTTCATTCAACGTAACCCGCAAGCCCGCGAGGAATCTATGCGGATTTTTCTCCAAACTTACCCGATAGTTCGTCAAAAAATCCCCTTGTATAAGGGATTTGAGGAGGATTTTAAGATACAATTAGGGCAAATCCCAAGTGATACAAGAGGGAGGACTAAGGTATTACCTGATCGCGAACAAAGAGAACGAGAAGAAGGGAAAAAAGCAACAGAAATGTTTTTAGAGCAATCTTTAGAGTTGAGGGATTCCCTAAGAATAATTCTGAAACAAGGAGACAGTTTGATATCCAGACAAAAGGTTATTAGTGAAGATTTACGGCGACTGATAGAAATTTCAGGAAGGATGGATAAAAGAATTGATGAATTGATAACTCTTATAGATGAATTGACAAATCTTACTAGACATGCATATGATATGACAGAGGTAAATAAGTATCTCTCCCTCCTTTCTAGACTTGAAAAGGAAATTACTCCTGAAAAGTTTGAAACGTTTTATAACTGCGTTTTAAAAACGGATGTATGGACGGATGAGGAAAAAGTGACCTGTATCTGTGCTCTTAAAGATAGACTTGATTTTGATAACGTATTCAAGAAAAGTACAAGACAACAAATCCTTGGAGTTATTTTCAACGGATTATCCTTACTTCCTGGAGGGATAGGTGGAAGTATAGTCGGACCGGCTATCAATGAATTAGGGAATTTTCTTAAAGGTAAATGGAACTTATAAAGAAATTTTGATGTTGCAAAAGCCCGGATTTGTTATTCTTTTTCTGCGTAGGAAAGGGATACCACTATGAATTTTTCAGATCATCTTAGAGCGAAGGGGTTAGAAATCTATTACAACTACTCCGAGGGTGATTTAAAAATTATAAAGGACACATTAAAACATTAGTAAGACCAACAATGTTTTACAAATAGCGTACTCCAGCGCTGATCGCGTGCAAAAATAATCGAATCTAATCAAAGTAACTGAAGAAAAAAAATAAAGAATTAGATAATTATCTCTCCACGTTCGCCGGTTCGTATCCGAATAGCTTCTTCGACAGGCGTCACAAAAATCTTCCCATCGCCCGGATGACCCGTTACAGCATTCTTAATGATTATATCGATTACCTTGTTCAAATCCTGGTCTTGATTCAAAACCATTTCTAGCTTTAATTTATCGATCCATTCCACGCAGTATTGTCCTGCGCGCCCCATTAATTTGATGCCACGTTGGGTACCGTGGCCTTTGACTTCATAAATGGTCATCCCGCGAATTCCTACATCAAACAATCCTTTCTTGACAGGTTCCAATTTTTCCGGTCGAATATAACATTCAATTTTTTTCAGTTTAGTTCACCTCTTTCTCATTATATTTTCTCGCCATGTTGGGTAATATCCAGTCCAAGATATTCCTCCTCCGGCGTCACCCGTAAGCCAATAGTCTTTTTAAGGATCCACGCCAAGGCAAGGGACACTCCAAAAGCATATCCCATGGTGCCTAGTATTCCGATTAATTGAATCAAGATTTGGCCCGGATTTCCAGTGATTAGCCCGCTAGCGCCGACGGCTGCGAAAATTCCTACTGCTATGGCGCCCCAGATTCCACCCATCCCATGGACGGACCAGGCATCCAAGGATTCATCGATCTGCGATTTAGATCGGAGCCGTAAAGCGAAGAAACATACGGCGCTTGCACCCATGCCTATGACTAGCGCCGCCCATGGTTCTACAAAACCTGCCGCGGGCGTGACAGCCACCAGCCCCGCTAAAATACCCGTTGCTAAAGCTAAAGTACTTGCCTTTCCCGTTTTTGCCCAGAACAGAATTAACCAGATGAAGCCAGCCGCACAAGCCGCCAACATCGTATTGAACATTGCGAGCACTGCGGTTTCATTCGCTAAGAGTGCACTGCCCCCATTAAAGCCAAACCAGCCGAGCATCAGCAGACCCGTTCCTAACAAGACAGAAGGAATATTAGAGGGCTCCATAGGCTCCTTTTGGTATCCTCGACGCGGCTTTATCACAACGGCTATAGCTAATGCGCTGAACCCTGCATTCACATGAACGACGGTGCCGCCAGCGAAATCTAAGGCGCCCAGATCTCTCAACCAACCACCGGCACCCCACACCCAATGGGCAATAGGCGCATAGATCAGGAGTAACCAAAGCGCAATATACACCATGAACGAACTGAACTTCACCCGTTCGACGAAGGGACTGGCAATAATTGCCACCGTTATTATGGCAAACATCATTTGAAACATAATAAACAGTAAATGCGGTATTTCCGTCGAATAAATCGGATTATACCCCGTCGTGATGCCTGTTAAAGCGAAGAAATCGACGCCGCCTAGAAAACCCCTTAAAATATCAGGCGCAAAAGCTAGGCTGTATCCGATAACGAACCATAATAGCCCCACTACTGCAATCGACACGAAACACATCGCATACATTGATATGACGTTCTTCTTTCTTAAAAGTCCACCATAAAATAGGGCTAGCCCCGGAGTCATTATGAAAACAAGCCCTGTACAAATCAA
>CAYGYC010000305.1:0-5573 GCA_964353755.1 uncultured archaeon
CCAGAAGTTGCGTTAGCACAGGGTGTAGTTACAAGTGTTAATGTAGAAAAAGACGGTAATAGCACAAGAATCCTCCCCCACATTCATCCGAATTACCCAGAAATATATATTTTTTGCATTGATATTAGCGACCCTATTGCAGTCACTCAATTCTTAATTAATACTAAGGGACAATCTGTATCAAGAGATTTAACGGATGGCGAAGGAATTTTCTTCGATGGATCCTTAGGGCATCTTAATTTTGCCAAACCTACACTTAAGAAACTTAAGTATTGTCTTTATCTCTGGATTATTGCCACTTTTGGGAAAACCCAAGAAGTAACGCCTATAACGCTTTGGATCTAATTAAATCGTTTACTATTGAAAGAAAGAAGCGGGTGGGCTTATTGGATCTCATCCGCTTTCGCTTCATAGATTCGAGCCTGTTCCTCATTAAAGATTTTTCTATATAAGCTCGCTACCTCTCGATAATATTTTGAAGCGAGAAGCGCATCACCCTCACGGAGGGCTCTCCTAGCATTTTTCATGATCTCGCCGATTTCTGCTTTTATGTTTTCAATCTCTACTTTACTCAGAATTTCTTCTGGTCTCCGTCTCTTCTTCTTTTCTGTTGATTTCTTTTTAAGTTTCTTCATCTCCGATTTTTTCTGGAGCACCTCTTCCCCTTTATCAGAATAAATTCGGGCCATCTCATATTTTTCTAATTTTGAGGCCACTTTCGCTGCCTCATGATATGCCATGGCGGACTGGTCATATGAATCTTTTTCAAGGAAAGATTGCGCATCCTTTACTAAATTTTGTAACTGAAGATTTAATTCCTCCTTCTCTTCTTCGGTTAATTCTTGCTTTACGGAGACTGTGGGTATTGGAGTAACTATAGCTTTTGCTTTAACTTCTACTGGTTTAATTCGGGCTTTAATTTCGGCTCGAGTTTCGGCTAATTCCTCCTCCTTCTCCTTGGAAATTTTTTTAATGATTTGTTTAACTCGAGCAGCCGGAATTACTGTTGCTTCTTTTTTCCTTGTGCGATATACCAAGAGGGTTGCTAGTACGGCAGTCACCACGATCGCGATAATGATTAATATTTGATATGGAAACGGTGGATTCTCATCTTCCTCAGATTCCCGAACTAAAATAGTAATGTTATTTTGTTGAGAATCGAAAGAAAAATTAGTGGTATAATTTCCATCCGCATCAGATAATTTAATTGTAATCGTCCAATTTCCTACTTCCAAGCTGGAATATTTTTCTTCTGTAAATTCGATATAAAATGTCCTGAAGACCCCATTTAGATTCTGACTTTGATTAATGAGCGATCCTTTAGAATCTTTAATAAATACTGTGATATTACCCAAATTTTCTATATCAGAGACATTCCCGGTAATTCGGAGCGGCTCGCCTACATTTAACAGTAGATTTGAAGGATTCACCTTAACTATTTTAATGACTGGAATATTATTCACAAAAGTTAAGTTTAGCCGTTGGGTTGAATTCGTATATTTATTATCCTCATCCCAAACACTCACATAATAGCTCCACCTTCCTAGTCTATCGGAGTTTTTAGGGGTAAAATTGTAGATCCACTGATCGGTGATATTGTTATAAATCATAATTTTTTGATATTGTATTTTCCCTATTGGATCTTTCAAACATACGTACAATTTCAAGTTGGATCGATAGGCGATATCTAAATCCGTTGCATTTGCAAATAGTTGAATGGTTTCATTTCGTAATACTGAGGAAATAACAAATTGTGTTAAATTTTTTATTTGTAATGAATCGGGTGTTGGGAGGGGCGGAATGTCAGCGACCGTGAAATTAGTTTTTGCTTTGAATAAAATGGTAGCATTATCTTTATCCTTGACCTTAACATATGGGAACCAAATTCCGGTTTTATTAAAAGCTGTAAAAGTATAAGTTGAGGTCCAATTATTATCCAAATTTGCATCGCTCATCGAAATATTAATCCATTGATTAGGGACTTTATTCATACACAGCGTTACATTTTGTACATAGGTTTTGTTCCCATCCACATCATAAACTGATGCGAAAATTTGTAGCGTTTCATTTACACGAAATACGCGATGTGATGTCCCTGTCCCATTAGTAATCAGAAAATTAGTTCCATTTACTTTTGGAATCCAATTGATCAAATTAAAAAATTGATGATAGTACCCCCTAGCAGTATCATAAGCCGTAAATGGATAACCACTGAATTCACCTTGTTCATCCTCAATTCCCACATAAATTTCATATCTTCCCGTTTTATTAAATTCCCCAAAAATATACGTCAAATTCCAGTAGCTAGATTCATCCGTGCCAACACTATCAAATTCCCCTCTTAATTCACGCATTAAATAAGTTTGATCATCCATGTTGGATAAAAATACGAACACCTTCAGTTCCTGAGAATCGGGTCGCGTATAATTTTGATCTTCATCATAAATACGGAATCTCATTAACAAAGACTCATTGACTCGTCCGAGCTTGTCATTCGCTGGAGAGACAGGAGGAAAATGGGTTATCGGATTGTTTTTTATACGAGTATCATAATTACTTGCTGATTGTTTTATTGTTGGGGGGCTAGATTTCAAGTAAATAGGAACACTTAGTTGAATTATATTAGCTGAATCATAAATAATCCAATTAAAATTCTTGTAGCCCAATGATTCGCGCCCAAGTCCCGTATGTTGCCACCAATTTTGGTCATGGAACTTTGTCAACCCCTCAAAGTTATAGGAGGGGAGAATCGTGGGGAAATCTCTCCAATTTGCCACCCGATTGGTCTGGAAGCTTGTAAATTCGCTGTAAAGTCCCCAGTCGGTACCTGTTACATTAAATTTAACAACGACTTCCTGGTTTCTCACATCGGAATCTAAATCCGTAATATTTACATACACGAAAGCTTCATAGCTGCGATAGGTGTAATTGTAAAAGCCATGAATGAGAGGTCGATAACTTGTTGGTGCAGGAAGGTCATATGTTCTATTTACAAGGGATAATTCTGGATCTCCAAAGAGAATGAATTGCTGGTTCTCTTCTGTGAAATTTGAAAAAGATCCCGTTCCAATGATTTTACCTTCCCAATTTCGTGAATATATATGACTAGTTTGGTTGAAGGCTTTATACAATGCTACCCCAAGGGGCTTGTTCTTTAATAATTCATTCAGCGTATGATAAGAGAAATACTCAGAAAAACCGCGTTCATTCTGTTTCAAATCTGCAATAACGGTGGTCATGCCATGTTCCATTAAATACTCAGGAATCAATGTGGCACCTAAGTATCCATCTTGTAATAGAACGAAACTCGAATGAAGATTGGATAAAGAAGCATTCAATTCCGTTCCTGTTTGCCATTTTGCTAGCGTGTTATTTGCCGATACATAATGATCACCATCTGCATCTGGATTATTCGGCGTTGATCCTTTATTATCATAATAATCGCCATAGGCTCGCCAATAATTATTTTGTGTAAAGAGGAGGTTTCCTTCCTTCCCGAATCCACTAGAAGGAAGGGTGCTATTCCCGGAATAATACCATAATACGCAATCATCTGCCAGTTGTGAATAAACTGTTTGATAACCCGTTACATTTTCAACATAGTACTTGTGGGTAGTAAAATTTAATGGAATTAATGAAGAAAAATTGTAGGATTTTCCTTGATAAGAGAAATTATGCCAATAGCTTACGCTGGATGAAACGATTGAGGGCGAATTAACAATGTATTGATAGCTTACATTAAATTGGATAAAATCGATATTAACATTAAGAGACGAACCGGTGGTGTTTACTAGGATAAACACTTCAATGCGTGAATTCGTTGGATAAATTAAATGTGATTTATTTATATTGTTTATTACTATCTTATCAAACTGATCAGATGTCGAGTTAAATACCGTAGAATCAATTATTTTATAGTTTCTTGCCGTCCAATTCCAAATAGCCCATCCCGCAACCTTAACAAACCGATTAGAATACCCAATTTTTCCATCGATTGAGATCTCCACTTGCGAAATATTATCATAAAAAATTTGTGATTTACTCAAATTTATATAATATGCCATCACAATCTGCCCATTTGAGGCATTATAATAGGTGTGATAATTTCCATCATTCAATTGACATGCCGCGCTGGTCCCTGAAAATTTAGTGGCGTATAATTGCTTTCCGGTTTTTGTTGAATTGCCTTCACACGATAAGATCTTATTTCGCGATTCAAACCCATAGGATAAATCTGAATAGATAAGCGCAGGATACAGAATATTTCGGCAAACAAATATTGCTAAATCCTCCACATTTTGCGCTGCAAACCGTCCCACAAATGCTTTTCCGTAAATTGCTCTATCAAAATAAGGATTTAGTTCGTCAAGTGGGGCGATAACAAGGACGGTTTTATTATTTTCTTTATTTAATTTCATAGCATTTAACCAGGCATAAAAAACCTCAGCCGACTCTTCCATATCCTCAAATCGCGGAATATCTTGGCGTAATAAGGCAGAATCGCCAGAATTTTGAAACCCAATCCACTCCACGGTGGCATAATTTTTTAAAGCGCCTGCATGAATATTGAAACTTTCATTTAAGGTGAATATAAGAGGTGCCCCATGAAAAGCGGCTATCAAACTGGCTGGCGCAAAATATCCATTCATGACAGATGAGAGTACCACATCCTGCTTACCTGTAATGTTGTAAATATATTCATATAGCTTCGTTCTGGAGGTTAAATTCACTAAATAATCTATATCTAATACCTTCAAGTTGGCTATAATATCCTGAGAAATGAGATGGAATGGATCCACCAAGATTGCTTTGGCAGGCTTTAATGTGGAGAGCGCCTGTTTAGTCGCGTTTGGAATGGAGGTATTAGTCACATATAATAACGGTTTATTCAGTATGGAAGCTATAATCGCCCCATTCGAGGCTGATTCAATACATTGCCGCCGATATGATGAGAATTCCGTGACATTTATAACTAGATCATATGCAATAGGGGTAATACCTGCGGGACGAGTTATTATTATTGTCCATTTTCCCTTTGCAGGGTATAAAACAGTCGAGGATTTATTGATCTTTCCACTTTGATATTCATTTCCCGTTCGTGAAGATGCAGCAATCAGTTGCTTGGAGGGATCTAGCAACCAAAAATTAAGATCATTCGCGGGGTTTGTCCAATTTAAAAGAACTTCTAATCTACTTTCCGAATTATTGATCTCTATTTGATATGTTTGGTAAGTATAAACGGAGAAATTTAATTGGTATGGAATTTTTGAAGTGATTGGAGTAGTATTGTAGATGCGTAGTCCCCAATCCGACATACTCGCGGGATACGATACATTTGGGAAAAATACCCAATTATTTTTTGAAATTTTATTGGTATCATACATCCATCGCGACGAATATGAAAAGTTACCGAAGAGTTCCATTGCTACATCAGAGGTATTATTTATATTAACCAAGAAAGCTCCCGAATTTATCGTAAAATTTGCCTTGGACCAGACATTTTCTAAATGAGTCGGATTTATTTCTCCACTTTTTTGTTGCATTCCATTGGGACCGAGAGTGTTTGAATATTG
>CAYGYC010000306.1:0-5573 GCA_964353755.1 uncultured archaeon
GCCTCTCGACTTGGTCGGCATAATCAACCTTTTTCATATCTTCTATAGCTTTCTTTGAAAGTTCAGTCCATAAATTCTCTAATTCGCGAATTTTATCTTTTTCAAGTGGTAATTCTATCTCTGCAATCAATGTTCTTGAATTCGAAATTATGTTATCTAAGTATTCAGGAAAAATATAAATGGTGCTTGTTATTAATAATTTATCTTTCTCAATTTCGGTTAAATTCAGAAAGCCTTTGTTCTTGTATTCTGCAATCCCATCTAAATATTTTTCAATTTTCTTAATATCCCTCTCTTCGAGTTCATATTTGAGCGTGAGTAAATTTTTTGTTAAATCCGCTATCAATTCTAACAATAAATCTTTATGTCTCTCAAATTCAAAAATTTTGAACAAAATAATCTTTGCGGATTCTATTTTATTATCTCGATATAATATCGCGCAAATCCGTTTATACCTTATTATTTCTTCATTTAAATGTGCTATTTGCCCTTTAATTTCTTTTATTAATAATTTGTTTTGAAATTTCAATTTTTCTATGTATCTCGTTTTTGCATCCATCACTTCTACCGTAGTCATTTTTTCACCTGATTTGTTATAAATAGGATTAACTCAATATTATTAAGACTGATTTTTAATGTTTTGATTGAAAAGGATAATTGCGATAAAAATGACAGTTAATCATGCTGATACATCTGATTTTTTGGAAGTTAAGAATCAGAGGGTTTATTTTAAGAGTTCAGAGAAAATGCAAGAAATTGAGGATAATTTTATTCATTTAATTGTAACTTCTCCACCTTATGGCGCCATTAAGGATTATGGGATAAAAGAACAAATTGGATTTGATGAAGGATTTGAAAATTATATTCAAAGATTGACAAATGTGTGGAAAGAGTGTTATCGGGTATTAGAGCCTCAATGTAGGTTGGTTATCAATATAGGAGATCAATATTTACGCCAAACGGAATATGAACGCTATAGAATATTCTCGATTCATTCGACTATAATTGAAGAATGTCTAAAAATTGGGTTTGATTATTTAGGGGATATCATTTGGCAAAAAATTTCAACAACAAATACAACAGGTGGCTGTTCTTTAATGGGGTCAATTTATTACCCCCGAAATGGGTTATTAACCTACGATTATGAACACATTTTAATTTTTAAAAAATGGGAGGGGAAGGAAAGAAAAGTGAGTGATGAGAGTAAGGAACTTTCCAAAATATGTTTAGATGAATGGAAAGTTTGGTATAATGGGCACTGGTCTTTCCCGGGAATACAGCAAACGGAGCATATTGCGATGTTCCCAGAAGAACTCCCTTACAGAGTTATTAGAATGTTTTCTTACGTCGGTGATACGATTTTAGATCCATTTGTAGGTTCGGGAACTTCGTTGAAAGTGGCAGAGCAACTAAAACGTAAAGGTATAGGATATGAGATAAATAAAAGTTTCAAATCCATAATTGAAACAAAATTAAAAATCAAAGATGAGGGCAGCAAACGAAAAGATTTTCATAATCTTCTCCAATTTTTGGAGCGAAATTCAAAGTTAAATAACTTAAAAATTAATTATAATCTTGCAAAGAGAAAAGGCTACATGATTATCTCTTCACTTGATCTCAGCGTCAATGTGGCTATCGATCTTCTCTTCTCTGATAAAGTTTCAAATAATGATAAATTGATAGAACTGATAGAGAAAAAAATAAACGAAAATAATATCCAAAATTTTCTCCAATCACTCTCTGACAAAAAAAATAATAAAATTGATATTTTTATTGTTGTATTAACGCTCAAAACTGAGGAATTTGACAATAGTCTCAGAGATCTAAATAAAAAATATTCAAATAGGTTGATTTTTATGCGATGGGATAGCTTTTACAATAATATTACGTTTATCAAAAACATACTATCAAAAAACATAAGTGCTTCAGAAATAGCCACGAAAAAAATCGGGATTTTAGAGAGATATTTCGAGTAAGTGAATTTCTAAGGGGCAAGCCCTTAAATAAGGTAGTTGACTAGATACGTTCTTGTATAAGCATATTGTGACCAGATAAGGAACCATTATTGGAGTTACGAAAAAATTGGAAGAAGACATGAAATCCCGTGGATTAATCATCTCGACAATTTATGATATCAAAGAAGAAGTCGCAATCACGTTCAAAATACAGCCGTGGGCCGAGCAAGGTAATCAATATGAAGAAAAGATTAAGATAAAGAAAGAATTTTTTAATAGAGTCCAAAAACAAGTTAAATTGCTCTTTTTAAACTACCTCAATGTCCAGAAAAGGCTCGCAAAGAGAGAAGCACCCGTAAATCAAGTACTGGAACAGGCCAATGCCACGTTGAAAGGGATAGAGGGGGATTCCACCTTTGAAAAACTGGAAACAATAGGGATCGAGATTTACGAGAAGTTTTTTCCAGAGAAAGTCAAAGATAACCTACATGACATCTCAAATTCACCATTGCTCTTTTATTCAGATAGATTTTTCATGCCCTATGAATTAAGCCATAACGGGAAGGAATTTCTGGCAATAAAATGCCCGATCTGTCGTGTTCCGAACGCATTAAGGGAACCTTGGCAATTTCCGACTCCTCCAGCGCAACCAGAACCCGCTCGAAAATCAGTAATTGCCATCTTTTCCAACCCGTTCGGGGATTTACCTGATGCGGATCAGGAAGCACAAGAAATTGTGAATTTTCTCAAGACCAACAAGGGAAAGCAAGACTTGGAAGTAATCCATCTCCAAGGAGAAGCGGTCGATGTCGAGGCTTTTAACAACGTTTTCAGCAAGGGGGTAGACATTTTCCATTATTCGGGTCATATGGATTATATAGAACACCAAGAATATCCGTTCGGGTTTATGCCAGGGTTGGACATGGGGGAGTTTATCGTTGCGATGAAGTACTTCGCCAGACCCCCTGAATTATGCTTCTTCAATATGTGCGATTCCGATGATCATACCACGAGGCGATTGATTAGTCCCCTTAGTTTTGGTGCGAAGCGGTGTATTTCGACCTTGTGGCCGGTGATCGATGAAACAGCTTCGCGATTTGCGGTCGAGTTTTACCGCCAGATTCTCGGAGGAAATAGCTGTGTGAATGCAATTCAATCCGCCAAAGAAAAACTCTCGAGAGACGCTGATCCGAATGACATTACATGGGCAAGCTATGTATTTTATGCTCAACCGCAAGCACTGATAAGGAATATACTATCTCCATAGATTTTTTCCAATTAAAGCTAGAATTCTTGCAGTGGATTAGCATTACAAATAGCAAAATAATAGAGCAGTTAATTAATCAATGCGAAATTCAATTTCAATTTGAAAACAACCACCACAAAAAATTAAAATTTACCATTCAACAACGAATTATTGAGAAATAAAATCTGTTACAACACGGATTTTAACAGATTTACGGCAAAGTTTAAAAATTCACATAAAACAATAAAAAATTTGATGTCAAGCTTTATATTATCCTCTCCGTATAATGTATACCACAACTTTTCTTAATCTATAAACCTCCTAAAAGTTTATGCTTAATTTTGAGCCTGGTGTTGAAATTGATAGAAATGGAAATCAAACCGCTCCATCTTGGAGAAAAAGTCGGGTTAAATGCAGCGGAAAGAACAATTTTTCTGAAAAACCAAGAGGGCACGGTTTCAGAAGTCCTCCCGTTGGTCTATGTCTTGTGGCGTAAAGCGAACGGCGATAATTCCTTTGAAGATATTATTATTTATACGATAGAACGCACCCAAAAGAAACGAGGATTCGTAGAGAAAATAGTTAATGATATCTTTACGAATTTAAAGACAAATAAATTAATCCACTTTTAAAGAAAGCCAAATTTTTTTGTTTCCTCTTTTTCATTAAAGTGTATATTTTTTAATTTACATAGTATATTTACTTTTGTTCTATTTAATTTTACATGAAGCGTGAGTTCGATGGTCGATTATGATGTGATAATCGTTGGATCGGGACCCGCGGGTAGCACGGCGGCTAAAATTTTAGCGGAAGAAAGATTAAATGTGTTACTTCTGGAGGAACATAATAATATTGGTTTGCCGCAGCATTGTTCAGGCTGGATTTCAGGAGGGGAATATACCAACGAATTGATTAAGACTGTTCCCCAAAATTTAATAATTCAAAAAGTGAAAGGATGGCGGGTGTGGAGTCCAAAAGGCAAAAAGATATGCGAATTTGAAGACTTTGGTTTTGGCGGGTATTTCGTTGATCGGGTGAACTTTGACAGGGAATTGGCAAAACAAGCGGCGAAAAAAGGGGCAAAAATCAAAGTTTCTTCTAAAGTGGCAGATCTTATTATTGAAAATAACCTCACTAAAGGTGTTATCATTAATACTAAGGCGGGTCCAGAGCGCATTACAGCGGATATCATTATAGGTGCGGATGGGGTCAGGTCCTACCTTTCAGGGATCTCTCAGAAATCAGGCATTGCAGAAATGGAAAAGAAAAAACGGGAGTTCTTTCCTGCCATGCAAATAGAATTTATTAATATCGCGGATATTGACCCAGGGATTATAGAAATTTTCTTTGGATTTGATTTTGATAAGAATTTTGGGATGGCGTTCGTGTCGCCGTTAGAGGAAAATTTAGCCCTGATCGGCTTTGGACATTACCAGGACTACCTAAAAATCAAAGCAGACCATCCCGTTTTATCTCAGCGGCTCAAAAATGCCGATGAAATTCGATATTTAGGGGGGATGTACTGTTCCGCCTTTGGAGAATCCTTAAAAATGGCAGTGAAAAATAATGTGGCACTAATAGGAGATGCCGCGGGCTATCATGGAATCGTTCCTGCTTGCATCTCAGGTCATTATATTAGTGAGGTTACCAAACAGGCAATTGAGAAAGAAGATTTCAGTCATTTAATGACCTATGATAAAATCCGGCGCAAGTCGTCTCTAAAAGATGCGCGAATGGCTATTGATATTCGGTCTTTTAATGATGAAGCAATTGAGAAGTTCTTGCAGACCGGAGGCAAAGATGCAACGTATATGATGCTCGAATTAATTGCGAAATTAAAAATTTAGGCATAATGCATTAATTTTTGACGCGAGTGGCAGGATATTCCTTTTTAAGAAAATTTACGAGATGCTTATTGACTTCCTTCGCGCGCTCGACCATTGAAAGATGCCCGGTATTTCGAATGACATGTAATTCGGAATGAGGGATTCGGGAATGAAGAATTCTGGCGCGCCTGGGAGGGGTCAATAAATCGTATTGGCCGGCTATAATAAGGCAAGGAATTTGTATTTTAGGTAAATCATCGAAGAGATCGTATTTTTTAAGATTTTTTATTTCTTCTAAGACCGTGCGTTTTTTTACGCCTGTGAAATCATCTACCCAGACTTTTACTTTTTTAGGAGGTTTATTAAGGAATAACGAAAGAAAGGGAATGCTTCCGCGCATAACTATTTTATAAGGAATTCGAAATAGAGGATTGTAAGAGGCTTCAAGAGCAAAAGGAATAAATTCCCAAGCGGTTCGTTCGGTAAAATTCTCAGCTAAAACGTAAGAACTGTTTAATATGCCAAGCACAGCTACCTCCCCAGGAT
>CAYGYC010000307.1:0-5552 GCA_964353755.1 uncultured archaeon
GAAAAAAACTCTCTAATCAATTAATTAATTTAAAAATCAACGATAACTCTTTTGATCTAATTACTAATAATGATGGAGAAATTCATTATTCTTTAATAGCACCTTCATATTCAACAATTTTAAAGTTAGAGATTTACTTTGCAGGTTCTGACAATATTTTAGCATCTATTTTAATAATTGATATTAAAATTGAATTAGATTTATTACATCAAATTTGGAAATCCTTAGGTTTTATTTTGATGGGAATAGGCATAGTAATGATTTCAATATTATACTTTAAAAAAATTATAACAAAACGAAATCTCGCTTCTTTACAAGTGGATTGAAAAAAATTAAAATGTTGAAATTCATAAGTATCAATTCTCTTCAAAAAACAATTATAATCAAAATCTTTCTTTTAAAAAAGATTTCTAAAATGATTTTATACCCATTTTTTGAAGTTTAATACTGCTATTTCTAATTTTTTCCATTTTGGGGAGTTTTTATAGTTTTTTAAGGAAATTAGTTAGAAATAGCAAAAACATACTTTACAAATTATCAGAGGGACGCTATAATTGTCCGAAGAAATTTTACAAGAAGTAAAGAGTAATTTATTGCAAATAAAAAAAATCTTTGGCGTTGAAAATACCGTTTTATCACAAAGAGATGGCTCACCAATAGAATCTGCTGGAATTTGGCTTTCAAAAGATGAAATTTTCGGAGTCTGCTCCTCCACTGCCGCAATTTTCAATGTTGCTGAACATCTACATAAAAATTCATTAAATTATATTTTAATTGATGGAGTACGCGCTAAAATATTGATTGCACCTTTACGAAATTCAAATGGTTCAAATCATCCCAATGAATTAGAATTGAATCTGCCTAATTCTAATCCTCCTTATCATTCAGAAACTGAATATTTTATCGCTATCACAACTAGACCTAAAACAAATTTAGGATCCATATTTATCGGAATGAGAAATACCCTTAATTCAATTACAGATATTTTGGAAAATTCAGGATTAGAATTTAAACCTCCTTTAAGAACGTTCTCAGAAGTCGAAGTGAAAAAAATTCTGGAATCTTTTTCAGTAAAAGAAGATAGTGAAACAACCAGCAGCATCAATACATTTTCAATAAATATTACTGCCAAATTAAGTTCAAAAATCAGAGATTTAGTATTTGATTATTCTAAAAATGTTCCAGGGGTAAAGCTTGCCTGTATTACACTTAATGGAGGTTACCCATTATGCAAATTTACCTTAGATCCAGTACTTGAAGCTGAAGGTGCTATGAGCTTTAGTCTGTTCGATACGTCAAAAAGAATTCTATATATGCTGAAAAAAGATGTAATAAATAATGTATTATGTGAATGTTCAGATTATTCTCACTTTATTTATGATATAAATGGAGGCATATTTAGCACTTTTATCTCTAAGGGAGAAAAACGGCTTGGATTACTACGTTTATTAATTCCCCAATACGTTAAAACTATGAATGAATTTTTGAGAGAAGCAGATAAAACTCCTGAGGCTTTATTAAATATAAAGCAAATTCTTCAAGAATTAAATATCTAATACTTTAAAATCGTGAATATCTTATGGAAACGACATATTCGCTGAAAAAGTTAATTGAAATCTTGGGAAATCATCAATTTGCACTATTGCTGAGGGTGGTGCTAGATAGATATTTAGTAGTGTGTATCGGTGAGGATAGCAGTGAAGTTGATAATCTAGTACAAGGAATAATTTCTCTAGCCCCTCATAGACATGAATATATATTTTGGTCTGATTTTGTCGAATATGATGAATACATCCAGTTAATTCAAGAGGAACAGAACGATTTTAATATTCCAAGAAATATTTTCTGCTCTCCTTCAAATGCCTCAAAGCATATTTTTAATAGAATTGAAAAGTTAAAAGGATGGATAATTGGATTCGATATATCCAATGGGTTTACGATGGATGGTATTATTGAAAACATTAAAAAATATGAGGAAAAATTCTTAACAATTAAAATTGAATCAAATACGCTAAAATTAGTATTACATGGATTAAATAATAACGAGTTTAATCTTAATTTTGAAAGAAATTTAATTCAAAAGGCAATTCAAAAGACAGAAATGGCTCTAGAGAAAATGAAGAGAGTTCTCAAAAAAAAGATTAAAACCACTCCTTCTAATGAGGTAATGGCCGCTATTATGCGCTTTGATTCAGAAGAAGAAAAAATTAGGACTAATATTTTCATTCAAGAAATTCAATCTTTCGTACAAGCAGGAATGCGGTCATTAGCCATATTATCGCGTATCGATCTGTTGCGAGAATTGGGATTTGAATTAGAAATTTCGGGAAAGACTTTACTCGAAACAATTGATTATGAAGAAGTGGATGCTGATAGAATTCTTCAATTAGTACAAGTAGAATATGGAATTGATTTTTCTCCTTGTATTAAAGGAGGAAAGGCTATTCAAATTGGTGATAAAATTGATGGTTTTTGGGGATAAAATTATTTTGGTGTGATTAAGATGCTTACAGATTTAGGAACACGAAAAATTATTGTAAAAGTTGTGTATTTTGGCGCTGCTATGAGTGGTAAAACAACTTCTCTCCGCTATATCTTTAAAAAATTCGGGAGAGATCTACAGTCTATCGAAAATCAAGCAGGTCGTACCCTGTTTTGGGATCATGGCACAATTCCCATTCAAAAAGGACAATGGACATTTGAAATTTCCGTATGGAGTTGTACTGGTCAGAATTTTTATGCTGAGACCAGGCCCACCGTTCTTGAGGGTGTTGATGGTATAATCTTTGTTGCAGATAGCCAATTAAATCTAATAGGAGATAATAAAGCCAGTTGGAGCGAATTATCTCTAATGCTTGGTGATAAATGGAAGAAAATCCCAATTACAATCATTTTAAACAAACGCGATTCTCCAAACGCCGTTTCTATGGCCGAATTTAAGAATTTTATGGGTCTTAACAACTCAACTGCTATATTTGAAACTATTGCCACTGAGGGAATTAATGTTATGGAGAGTTTCCGCGATCTAATTCAAAGAATCTTTAACTATGCGTAAAAAACAAACAAATAAAAAATAAAAATTATAAATACAGATAATTCTCATAACCAATTAGAATTTCGATTCTCTTTTAAGAAAAATACTAAAAAGTATAGACTTTAAAATCAGATCATAACTACATCAGATAAAATAGGGGGATTGTTTTGTATATTTCAGATATTAGCTCGATTGATTCTGCTTTTGAGCAACTTCTAAAATTAGAAAATAGATTCAGATAATTTTTAGAGCAAAATAATTATTTAATATCGAGGATATTATGACCACAGTCTTTATTTTCGGTGCAGGAGCAAGTCATGGAGCGGGAGAAGTTAGTCCTCAGCCACCACCTCTCGGAAGAAATTTGTTTGAAGCACTTGTTCAATGGAACAAGTAACTATGGGGAGATCTACCTTTAGATGCACAAAATAAATTCAAATCAGATACTAATTTTGAAGCTGGGATGGAATTAGTATATGCGAAACATGATAAAAAAATGCCGGATTTGATGAGAGATTTAGCTTGTTTCTTTGCTCGATATAAATTATTGCCTAAAAGAGAAGATTCGTATTCTAAGTTGATTGATGCTTTAACTAAAGCTAATGAATTTAATACCTCAATTTTTTCAAAGTGACAGCATTTGACTAGTTGTGAGTTTTTTAGAAAAACAGAAAATTCTACCTTCAGATGTCATCTTAAAAGAAACTAGTATAGCGAAGGTCTTAGTTTGTTGACTCATTTCAAGGGGATTATAAGCATTCTAAAAGTAGTACTAGTAAGAAACAGCTGAAATCGTTGTTCTACTATGGAGATCGCAGCGCCGGACCAGCTGATGACTGCCTTTGACCGAAGGAAGCCCTTCCTCTCGCAAACGGCGAACTTTATAATATGATGTGAAAAATAAATGTTTGGGGTATTTTGGGGGAGAGATAGGTGAAAGTATTCCGTGCGAACAGTTATTTTGCGCATTTAGCGCGGCATACCTTTTTATTCAGGGAATCCCTAAAGTAAGTGAAGAAACCTTATAGTTTCTAAATGGCATTGATAGGTTAATAAGAGAGGTGCAAAAATATTTTTGCCGTTTCAAGAGATAGCGAATGGCGAAGTTGGGGAAATCCCAATTTGTAACTGCAGAGGTAAAAGATGTGATAAAAACCGCTCAATTCCGCCAATTTCCTTCGCCCTCCCAGGAAAATGGATTGAGAATTCTATTGGAAGCAAAAAAAGAACCTATTATTCAACAATTAATTACGTAGGAGAGTAGGCAATGAAGCAAACTGAACAAATTCAGTTAAAACGCACACCGGAATTAGCCACCCTGTGCCATTTGGCTAAAAACTTGTACAACGAGGCGAATTACCGTATTCGCCAAGAGTTTTTCCAGACGGGGCGGTGGATGCGCTATGAAGAATTAGATATATTATTGAAAAAGTCAGATAATTACCGCGCACTACCCATTGCTACTTCTCAACAGCTGTTACGGGTGCTGGATAAAAATTGGAAGTCCTACTTCAAAGCAATTAAAGATTGGAGGAAACATCCCGAAAAATATCGGGGCAGACCAAAAATACCAAAATATAAGAAGAAGAGCGGAGAATCGCTTGTTATTTTTACGAATCAACAATGTAAAATACGACACGGTTATTTGGAATTTCCAAGTCGAGCTAATTTAAAAGCAATAAGGACACGAATAGTAAATAAGTTACGACAAATTAGAATCATACCAAGAGGGTTATCCTATGTGTTAGAAATTATTTATGAAAAAGAGCCTGTGAGGTTGGCGTTAGACAGAAAAAGAGTATTGGGAATTGATTTAGGATTGCGAAATCTCGTAACTTGTGTGAATAACATTGGGCTAACCCCATTCGTTATCAAAGGCGGGGTGGTGAAATCCATCAATCAATTCTATAACAAACAGAAAGCACATTTGCAGTCCATAAAAGATTTGCAACACTGTAAATTTGAAACGAAACGACTACAGCGATTGACTTTGAAACGTAATAATAAGATAAAAGACTATTTACATAAGACTTCAAAGGCGATTATTAATTTCTGTATCGAAAATAACTTAGGAACTATTCTCATCGGGTATAATAGCGGGTGGAAGCAAGAGATAGAACTTGGAAAACGCAATAACCAGAATTTTGTAAACGTTCCCTTTCTAAAACTCATTCAACAGCTCCACTATAAAGCCGAATTAGTTGGAATAGAAATAAAAACGGATGGTGAAGATCATACTTCTAAATGTAGTTTTTTGGATGGAGAACCAATAATACATCATGACACTTATATGGGAAAGCGGATAAGTCGAGGTTTATTCAAGTCGAAAAACGGGAAAATAATCAATGCCGATGTGAATGGTGGTTATAATATCATTAAAAAAGCAGTTCCGAAGGCGTTTGCCAACGGAATATCTATAAATGACTACGGTATTGAGTAAGATTATATGAATGAAATTATGAAATTATTTGAGAGTAATTTATCTTAATTATCTATCCTTTTTAGGGGAAGAGAGAAC
>CAYGYC010000308.1:0-5541 GCA_964353755.1 uncultured archaeon
GAATGGAAGGGTACTAGTAATCCATCGGTTTGATGATGTATGATTTCTGGCGTAGCCCCTGCAGAGGCTCCAATTACGGGTTTCTTATTTATCCATGCTTCGAGAAATGCGATCCCATAGGCATCAGATCGCGAGGGCATGACATAAACGTCCTGGGCAGCGAAGGCATTGAGTTTAATTGTCGCATAATAGGGAACCACCCCTAAATTTATGATATTTTTGCGAAGAGGACCCAATCTCTTTTTTGTCATATTAAATGCAGTGGTACTGGGCCCAATAAAAACGAATACGCAGGTAGGGAACCGCTTAACTACGTGTTTAATCGACTGCAGAATGGTAATTGCCCCTTTTTCAAAATTTTTATTGCCACAGAATAGCATTATCTTCTGATCTTCTTGGAGATTGAATTGAACTCGAAATTTTTCGGCTTTCCCTTTTAACAAGTTTTTAGGATCGATAGCCATGTAAATCTGCTGAATCTTATCTTTATGAAGACCATTTTGAATAAGGTGATTAGATTCCAGTTGAGAACAGGTGAGAATTTTATCAAATTTATTTAAAAATCTAGCATAACTCGGATTATCATACCGTGGATTATCAAAATGAAAAAAAGGAGTACAAACGAGGGGAACATTTTGATGTTTTCCGACCACCATCGCAAATAAATTACTTGTAAAGGGGGTACAGACCGAATGGATAATATCGGTCTGGTCTTGCAGCATTTGCGAAATCATATTAGGAGTAAAAGGCCCCTGGATTAATAGATTTATATAGTCAATAAAAGGCAGGCGCCTTAAACTCAGTTGTTTTAAAACTCTGTTAAACGAATTAAATTCTTTTTCTGTGTATAGATTGGATCCAGGAAAATATTTAATTGGAGATCTAAAAATATCTACCCCATTTATTTTAGCGTATCTTTCTTCAATTTTTTTACCTTTTCTATTCCCGAACGCAAAAAAATCGAGTGCATTCGAACAAAACACTTTAACTTTATGGTTCCTCGCTTGGAGGATTTCTGAGAGCTGCTGGATATAGAAATCACTGCCAGAAATTGCGGGAAAGTAACGGGGCGATACATGAGAAATTCGCATACAATAGCCTCTGCTAAAATTTTCAGTTCCGTCTATTAACAATTAATTAGCATTAAATAGATCTCACCTTAAATTCTCTTCTAAGATCGTAATTAATCAAAGAAAAAGAAGGAATTTAAGTGAAATTAGCGATACCTTAAAGGAAATCAAAGCAATTAAAAAAAAGAAAAAAATAGGAATTGAAAAATGGATAGAAAGATAAACTGGAGTTTTGTACGCTTTAAGAAATCGCATCGTCGTAAATTTCTTTCCATTTAATATTCTCTTGAATACTGCTTTTGATGAGGGCGATTTTACTTGTTTGAGTAGGGGAAATTCCAGCCGTGACAGTCCAACAGATATTATAAGTTGTAGCAGTCTCATGGGTGACGAGAAGAACCGGAACCTTTTTCTCTTCCGCGCGAACAAGGATTTTGACATCAGGGTAGAGATTCCCTGTGAGAATGAGCAAACCAATATCCGTTTCGAGGGCGTGGTAAATCAAATCCGATTGATCTCCACCCGTAACTAAGGCATAATTTTTATACCGTTTTAATATTTTTAACGCACTTTCCGTCCGCATAGCGCCGATATGCACCGATTCAATAAGTTGATGAATATATTGTTCCCCAACCAGGAGTTGTCCCCCAAGAGCTCGTTGAAATTCCTCAACCGTAGGTGAAATCAACTCAGTTTTTTCCGGGATGTAGCCATAGAACTTGACATTGAACCGTTGCATAAGGGGGAGGAGCTCGCCTTCTATTTTACTGATCATTTGCTTACCGATATTATTAAAAACGGTTCCCAGCAAATTGGCATTCATACCTTCGATTAACGTTTTTTGCAGCATTATATCATCGAGATTTCCATTGGACATCAGTAAAATTTTGGATTCGAGCGCTTTGGAGAGGGTGATAGAATCGAGCCCGAAGGTAAATAGGGATTGAATTCGATGGCGCCCTTCTATGATAATAAATTCGTATTTCTCTTTAATGATATTATAGGCGTCTAGGATTCTATTGCTATAAACAGTCGAATCTTCTAAATATTTTTTCCCAAAGGAGTATGTCCCGATCCGCATGTCAATTGGTGGCGAAATTTCATCGATTGATTCTTTAAGCCCCAATACTTTCTTGATGAGTGCGACATCGCGGTCCAGAAATCGTCCGGGGCGAATTTCCTCTCCTACCCCGACCGGTTTAAAATAGCCGACGTTGATTCCTTCCTCCTTCAAACAGAGACCTAACCCAAGAGCAAATGCCGTTTTCCCTGAAAAGGGAGAATATGATACAATATATACGCTTTTCATTTTTCCTATTCCTCACTTTTCAATGTTATTTTCATATCTAAAACATTCACCCCTTCATTTTCTCGATACACAATGAGAGGGTTGATATCTAATTCACTAATCATTGGGTGATCATTTAAAAGCTGACTAATTCGCAGCAAGGTATCAATCAACTTTTGGATATCGCTGGGAGGCTCACCTCGAACACCTCGCAACAATTTATAAACTTTAGTCTCAGATAACATTTCCAAGGCTTCTTTCCGGGTAATGGGGTTCAAACGAAACGCCACATCTTCCAGAAAATTCACATAAACCCCACCAAACCCACACATTATTAAATGCCCGAATTGCGGGTCTTTATTGGCGCCAATTATAATTTCTTTGCCTTTCTTTTGCATCATTTTCTGCACCGTAATGCCATAGATTTTTGTCCCTGGCATTCGTTTTTCAATCCGTCTTAAGATCGTGTTGAAAGATCCCCTCACCTCGTCCGGCGTGGTGATATTCATGATAATGCCTCCTAAATCGGACTTATGTAAAATTTCAGGACTGGAAATCTTAAGCACCACCGGATACCCCATGGCATTCGCAAATTCTATGGCTTCTTCGGGAGTTTTGGCTAAGTATGTTTCGGGGGTGGAGAGACCATAACAGTTTGCGATTTGCATGGTTTCGTGTTCTAGGAGGACTAATCGGTTATCGGCAAAGACACTGGTAAAGATAGTTTTAACCCCTGCGGAATTGACTTCAAACCGTTCATATGTATCCGGTTCTTTCTCTTGGGCGTGCGAATATTGATAAATACCCGCCATTGCCTGAATGGCCTCACGCGGGAAACTGAAACACGGAATATTATGTTGCCTTAATTGCTGTATCGCATTTCTAGGACTGATTCCACCTAAATAGGAAACCGTTAGGGGTTTTTTCGGGTTTTGGACATGAAAATTGATAATAACCTCTGTCGTTTTATCAAATTCCGTCATGGCCTGAGGGCTCATTAAAACAACGAATCCATCGACCGAAGAAATATTAGCGCACGTGTCTAGGACAAACTTGTACCGATCGGCGCCGGCATCCCCGATCACATCCACGGGGTTATGAACTGAAGCGGCTTTGGGCAACTTCGCCCGCAGAAGGTCGATTTCGGCTGAAGAAAAGGCGGTTAACCGTAATCCCATTTCATCCGCCGCATCGGTAGCCAGAATCCCTGCCCCACCCGCATTGGTAATTATTACTATAGAATTATTCATGTGAATGGCTTCCGAAGAGAGCGTAATCCCATAATGAAACAAATCTTCTAAACTTCTGGCGTGAATTATCCCGCATTTTTTAAATGCCGTATAATACGCCGTTTTAGAGCCAGCCAGGGCACCTGTATGCGAGGAGGCAGCTCGGGCGCCCGCATCGGAAACCCCGGCTTTAATTGCGATAATCGGTTTGGATTTGATGATTTTTTGCGCAATTTCTACAAACCGTCTCCCTTCTTCAATCGCTTCAAGATACATGAGAATCGCTTTCGTGTTGGGATCCTCGGCAAGCGCTTCCAGGAAATCCGTTTCATTCAAATCCATTTTATTGCCCAACGAAATAATCTTTGAAAAACCCGCATATTCCACTACGCTCCAGTCGATCGTGCTCGTAATGATCGCCCCGGATTGGGAAATCAAGGCAATATTCCCTGGATTCGGAAAAATATTGGTGAAGGACGCATTCAATTTATTGTGGGTATCGATGTAACCGACACAGTTAGGACCTAAGGCATTGATGCCATACTTTTTACAAATATCGGATAGTTCGGTCTCTAATCGCGCCCCTTCCAACCCAATTTCTTTAAACCCCGCACTGATGATCACGATGTTCTTGATCCCCTTTTCCCCACACTCTTGCACTATGGGAATGCAGAATTCCGCGGGCACCACAAAGACCGCCAGATCAATCTCTTGATCAATATCTGAAATACTGGGATAGCATTTTAGCCCTAAAATTTCCGTTTCCCGTAAATTAATGGGATATATCTTCCCCTTGAAGCCAAACTCAATAATATTCTTTAAAACCGCATACCCTACTTTCTTCTGATTGTTGGTTGCGCCGATCACCGCCACCGATTTGGGATTGAAAAAGTTCTCCAGCTGTCGTGTCATAGTTCTCTCAAGTAGCAATTCATTCTAATACCTCATTTAAATTTGATCGCAAGAATTTCTCCCATAAATTCTCTTGGATGCTCCAGATGATTTGCCCAGGAATTATTTCCTTATACGAATGAAGATCGCGGCTCAAACTCCACTTGGTCGCATGTATTTTTAAAATCGGTTTTTACTGTGAAATTGTATCGTTGTTTGGCGAAGATTAGAGATCTATGTATAATATTCATATACCTTCTCCATGGCTTAGATTCTTTACGCTGACATCGAATAGATTACCAGATTCGCTCCCATGATGTGTTCGTTTTCCATCTATGAAACAATAATAAAAGACCTCCTAACTAATTTCCAAATGATGAAATTGTTATTGTTTATTCCAATTTCATAAATTTGGTTAGAGTTATTTTAATAAAATTTTTAAAGGACAAAACCCGTTTTAATGTATATTCCTCAAATTTTCCTTCCTCATTCTCAAATTAAAGTGGTGTGAATTATGAAAAATAAAAGGATACTTCTTCTTTTACTTCTCTTTTTTATGAGTTTTGTGGTCATTCCTGCAATTTATTCGCAGATTTCTCCAATTGGAGCTTCTTTACAAGAGGAAGGGAGTAATACGCCTGGTCTTAAGGCGAGAGGAAGTACTTCTTATTCTATTCAATGGCTGGATAAACCGGATTTTGCGTCGCCCATTTCACCCACCTGGTATCAAACTCGGAGTGGCGACCTTTCCGATGTAGCGGCTAAAGATGGGAGCGGGCAGGCTAACATGACGGTAATTGGGGATAAGAGAACCATGTCTATAGTGGCAAATCCTCCGAGCTCCCCTACTTGGAGAGCGTTCTCAAATCCGGAATTTCCAGTCTTACCGAATGTAGGTTATGGCTTTGATTCCGCCGGGGCTTATGCACGTCATACATGGCAAGAATCAACAAGTCAAACCGGAAATACCCCCAGTGTTCTTGTCAAAAGAAACATTACCATGCCAGTCAGCATGAGCGATTATAAGATCACCTCCGCAAGTGTAGTTTGCATTGTCAATGCG
>CAYGYC010000309.1:0-5540 GCA_964353755.1 uncultured archaeon
CCGCCCCCAAGACCAGTATTTACCCCCCCTACATTCACTGTTCCAGCATTCACTCCATCCCCTGCTTTCAGACCATCTCAGCCCCGACCACCTGCATTCACACCGACGCCTGGGCCCGCTACTGCGCCTTCAAGAGCCCTTCCCAACGATTCTCGAGGGGAAGCGGTACGGCTATTAGATAGTATTTTGGTAACGGCTAATACGGATATTACAGCCCCTGAATTAGGCAATTACATGGAACAGACCCGGAATAAAATTGTGGAAGTATTCCAGTGGCACCCCACCATGTTTGAATTAGCAGCTTTTGGACGTCGCCTCCAACAAATGCCTCCTGGAACGCCCCTTGATGCAGACACGCTCGCCTTGTTAATCGAGAAAATTACCACCTGGAAAGAACGTATCCTTAGTTAAAAATTATTTTTTCTTACAATGTGCCGAGTAATTTTTTGACATCTTCCACATAACCTAGCTTCAATACATGGAAAGCTTCCGCCAATTTGTAGCCACTCGCTTTCCCGGCTTCCTCAGCCATACGCCGAATAAAAATCTCGATGAGAGTTTGCGTATCGACCTGTTCGATTTTGGAAATATCGATAGATGCACGCAATTGGTCAAAAACCTCTTCTTTTAGCATATTCATTTGCGATGCATGCTTCAGCAATGCTTTAATTTTTAGTCGAAAATCCTTATTTTCTAACGGGATCCACTTGTTCGGAGTCGGTGTCCGAAAGAGCCAGAGCTCGGCAACAAAGTGTTTTGGCAAGTTCTGATCCGGATGAAATAGTGGATAATGGGCGAAATAGCAGCTTTCAAAGGCCGCGAAAGCCGTCTTGCGATGGTCGCTATGCGGCTCATAGGGGTTCCAAGGGTCGAAGGTCATCACAAGATTGGGTTTTAATTTCCGAATATAATAGATATATTTTTCTCGGAGTTCCAAATGCGAGATATTATCTAAAAAGCCATCTTCATATCCAAGAATGATCACTTCTTTCGCACCTAATACCTGTCCCGCCGCGCGTGCTTCCTCCTCACGAACTTTAATTATCTCTTGAGGATCTGCGGTCGGATCTAAACTACCCCTCCGACCATCAGTGGTAATTAGAAAATACACGTCTTTCTCTTTACAGAACTGAGCAAGCGTTCCTCCGGCAAAAAATTCAATATCGTCGGGGTGAGGCCCAATGGCGAGAACCGTCTCTTTCACCTAAAACCATCCCTGTTTGATATATACCTAGTCAATAATCACTTAAAAGACAATTAAAAGGTTAATATAAATAGCCACTATCCAGGTTTGCAAGGCAATAAATTGGCTCCATTCCCAGAAATTTAAGTTGTAGATCAATTTTTCAATGGGCATATCGGGGGTATAAGAGGGCATTTGGTTTGCGGCGGCAATAGCGAGGGGCACAGCAATGGCGAGGACGATTATTTGGACTAGGGTTACAATAATGCTCAGGTCGGATTGAAGGATCGGAATGAGGAGGAATCCACTAGATATGATGGAAGCACCTAAGCTTAATACTGCCGCGACCATATGAGCCGTTTCTTTATGTTCTGGAAAAATCCCCACCAGTATTAAGCCGCTAGGAACACAAAAAAATGCGCCAATTCCAATGTAACTGAGGATGGTTGCGGGGAGCACTTGAAAAACATAGTAGGGGAATGGAATCATAATGATTCCCATGGAGATTAAGGTAGGATTGAAGACTTTTGCGCTTTTATGTTCTGGGAGCCCCAAGCCGCTGATTGTACGGGTGAAAATAGAATACTTCGGCGGGGGATATAATTTAATACAGATTAATAATAAGATCGGGTAAATGATAAAAGCAATACCTAATACAATCGCATACCACAGTGGAAGTAACATAATTCATTCTTTCCTTAATTAAAATTATAATCCTTTCGGAAAAAGTAAAAACACGGGATTAGAGGGGAACCATGAAGATTGCGAGGAACCATGAAATTAACGCGGCTTGGACAATGGCGGCAGGGAGGATATGCTGGGTTTTCATAAAGATCCAAGAATTCAGAAGACCCATGACCGAGAAAGCTGCAATGCCTCCAAGTAAGGCAAGGAGAGGAATACTGATGGAAAAACCACCGAATGTGACGGAATAATTCGCAGTAGGTAGCATCAGGAAAAAGGCTGCGACCCCTTGAATAAGCCCACCTAGAAACGCGATGAGGAGGAGATGAAACCAATTCTTAACGCGCGAAGGACCTTCTTTATATAATTTTGTTTGAATTAAGCCGCGTAGATACAGCTCGCCAAACAAGGAAACTAAGAGAAAATTGAAGAAGAGCACAAGGTACGCCAGCCAGTCCCGTGGAACTGAGAAGAGAAACGTGGGCAAATTTGGGAGAAAGAAGAGCCCAATGATAAGGAACGCACTACTGGCAATACCTATTAGTATTGCCTTAAAGGTGCTGGATTTATCCAGTCCGAAATCAATGCGCGTTGCCTTATAATAGCGTTTTTCTAATAAGAGGATTGGGATGAGCCCGATGATCAGGAAGATCCCTTGTATCGTGAGCAGATTAACCAGAATGCCCGGAATATTATAGGGGCTCCAATCCGCATAACGTAACAACTCCACCAGCGGGAGAGTGAGGGCGGATGCGCCGATGAAAATACCAGTATAGATACCCACACTCAGAAGCTTCCTTTTGGACTCTAAAGACGCTATTTTAGGTTTGTGAACACTTTTCGGATTCAAAAGGGAGGTACATATATACGAAATGCCCGGTAAAATACAAAGGAGAAATCCCCCTGTGATGAAAAGCCCCCAATAAGTATTTAGATTCCATTGAATTAAGTCAGAGAGATTTAAATCGCCCTGTGTGGCGCCTAAAAGTGCATTCTCCATCCATAAGACGGTGTCTCGAATAATTTCAGGTGTGGTTGGTTCGGAGCCGTGATCTACTCCCGGATACATCTTGAGCAAGGTCCGATTATGATATTCAAAACTCCCATATTCCGTATTGACCTGGGCAGAGGTGTTTCCTGTGGCATTATAAATAAGTAAAAGCGCTTCTTCTGGAGTGGCCGCGGTATCTAGCTCCCCTAAGACGTAGAACAAATTTTTCGGTCTGGTTTGATTGACCCAGTAGACTGGCGAACGGATGTACCGCTCATAGGGGTCGGAGAGATTCGAATGCAGGGAGAGTAGCCATTGGTATTCATAGATGAAGTTTACATCGGAAAGAAATCGCGAGAATAAAAAATCGATGGAAACGGGAGGTCCCATTATCACGGTCGCATTAAAACGCGAATCATTATAGGCAGCGCGAACCGCAGACATTCCACCGAGAGAATGCCCTACCAGTCCGAGATCGCTGATGTTATAATGACTTAACAAATAATCTGCCGCCCCCATGATGTCCCAAGGTTCATAAGCGGAGAAGGAACACCTCCCTCCCGACCCATCATGCCCTCGTAAATAAATAGCCAGCACGGTAAAGTTCCGGCGAACAAATTCCATAGCCATATGCTGATACCGTTCTGCCCCATCATTGATTCCATGCACAAGTACAACGGCAGGATAGGCTTGCGAGGAATTGAAATTTCTGGGAAGATATAAATTCCCCTTTATGGTTACTCCGTCATTGCGGCTGAGGAATGATACCTTTTCTGGTTTAATATCGGTTTTAAACTGATCGTAAGGGGCTAGACAAAATCCAATGATGATTAAAACTATCCCAGCCAAGAGTAGATATTTCCGGAAGTTGATTGCACTTAATTTTACCATTTCTCTGCCTCAAAATTAGCTATTGTTTTAACTAACTTTTTCAACGAATAAAAATCTTTTTTAAATTAATTTTCATCTGCAGGCTAACTATAGGAGCGATTTAGCAAATATTAGCCCGCGTTTCTCAGGAGCTGATGGCCACATCCCAATTTTATCAACATGAATAATTTTAAAGCCCATTTTCTTATAGAACGGAAGTGCTTTGTAATTTCCCTCTGAGGTTTCAAGATGAATGCCTTGGACCTGTAATTTGCGTATATGATCTTCAAATTGCTGCATTAAGTTGCTCCCAATGCCTTTTCGCTGATAAGATTTAAGAATGTCAATATGTAAATGGGCAGGAAATTTCTGGATGATTTCTTGGCTTGGAGCTTCAGAAGGTGGTATTCGTAGAAAATAAAGTATCATCTTAATATCTTGGAAATAGCGCCAAAAAGTAATGAAAAACAAGCGGAGCAAGATCCGCCAGCCGATTTTAGCATAAAATAGACGTTGTTGGCGGGTGGTGTCAGGAGTGCCTAAAATGTAGCCCACTATTTTTCCATTATCCTCCGCTATAACAGACATGCATAATACCCTGTTGATCCGATTTACGGCATTTCCGGATGGTCACCATTCCCATCAACTATGAGGTATAATTTCTTTAAAATTCTTTAGCTGAGTAATTTTTTCGTGTTGAGTAAAGAATTTATTTATGTTGAGTAAAGAATTTCTACATGGTGGAAAAAAATATGACAGCTCTTCCCGAATACCTTTATTCACGCCAATTAAAGAAGGGTATGAAGAATCCGTATGATACTGGAAAACGATCATTTTTTACTAGGTTACTAACAAAGGGTATTTTGAAGAAACTTCCGTATCCCATTAGCGCATTGATTTTATTCATAATTCCTTTACTTTTAATGTTATATTCTTATAGTCCGTTCCTACTAGGCGATAGTCCCGCCGTATTGGACTTTTTCCTACCCCTAAATTTTATTTGTGCGCTCATTTTTTGGATGAGTTTTCCCGTTACAATAATCTTGACAAAATTTGCGGAAGATAGCATATTTTGGGAACTGTGGTATGAATTACGCCCTCTTATAAAAATCGAAGAGGACGCGAAGTATAAAGAATTAGTGGCTAGCAGTGAAAGAAACTTTTATAATCGCAAATGGAATATCATATTTCTTATTGCAGCAGCCCTAATCATAGTAGCATATGTCATCGCCTTTTCCTACGGCATATATTCTATAACTAATTTCGCTAGCATAATATCCAGTATAATTCATGGTTCGGTTTTTATTCTTATTGTTTATGTACTGATTATTTCAGGGCGAACTGGCTATGGCATTTTACGGATTACTAAGGATTTACAAAAATACGAGTATAATTTGAACCCCTTGGACCCGGATCGCTTTGGGGGATTTAGTGCAATTGGCGAGTTAGCAATCGAAAATACGTTAACGACTTCAGGTATACTGACCATGTTCCTCCCTATCGCCATCTTTTCGATAAGTACTGCCGAAATCGGGGGATTACTTGGGACCTATCTACTCATCCTTTCCTATATCGCAATTCTTGGCGTTACTGTTATTATCTTGGTTGCCTTTTTTACCCCTACGTTAAACATTCACTACATTGCTCAAAAAGAACGGGAAAAAATTTTGGTAGAAACGGCGAAAACCTATGAAAAGGAGTATCAAAATTATTTACAGTATCGGCGTGATTTAGTCAAGGATGAACCCAGATTGGAAAAAGAAATTCAGAAATTAACAGAACGAGGAATCGTAGTCACCGTCTTAAATAATA
>CAYGYC010000310.1:0-5530 GCA_964353755.1 uncultured archaeon
AGCAAGGATTTTACATGCCTGTGGCGGCTAGTTGTTCCAAGAGGTGCTTTTGGTTAGTTGTAACATTATTCGGGATATTGATGTTGATCTTTACGAGCTGATTTCCACGGGTCGGGCGACTGATTTTCTTAAAGCCTTTCCCACGCAACCGTAATTTCGAGCCAATCTTCGTGCCCGGGGGAATGGTAAGCGTCACATCGCCCTCCATGGTAGGAATTTTAATCTTACCTCCTAAGACTGCCTGTGTGTAATTAATGGTAGCCGTATAGAGGATATCCTCACCTTCCCGTTGGAAATAGGGATGCGATGAAACGCGCATGGCCACATACAAGTCGCCGGGTGGACCCCCGTGGATTCCAGGCATGCCTTCTCCGACCATGCGGAGTTTAGTCCCGGTCTTCACTCCTGGGGGAATTTTGATAGTTAATTGGCGCATCTGTTCTACTTTTTCAGATCCCCGACATATAGGGCAGGGTTCTGTTGCAGTATGCCCCGTGCCATTGCACTTCGGACACTCCGCCACTTGCATGACCTGTCCGAAAGGGGTGCTTTGTGCCTGCCGCACCTGACCGTATCCCCCACAATTCGAGCAAGGACTTATGCGTCCATCCTTTGCTCCTGTACCCCCGCAGGCAGGGCAATTCTCAAATCGTTTAAATCGTACCGCTCGTTCGCCGCCAAAATAGGCTTCCTCGAAACTGACGTCCATATCATACCTTAAATCCTCTCCGGCTTCTGGTTGTTGTCGGTGTGGGCGTTGAGGACCCGCGCGTCGGTTAGAAAAGACATCAAAGATATCACCGAGGTCATTAAAAAAATCAAACCCACTCGGCGTGCCGCCGCCTCTTCTCCCAAAAATTTCGTTAACATCAAAATTCTCGGGCCCTGATGATGACCAAACGTGAGTTGCCCCATTCGGGCTAGCTTGCGCACCTTGATAGGGAGTATATCCACTACCATTAACCGTTCCAAACCGATCGTACATCTCCCGCTTCTTTGGATCATTGAGGACTTCGTACGCCTCATTCATTTCTTTGAATTTTTCTTCAGCGGTCTTATCATTGGGATTCACATCTGGATGGTATTTTCGTGCCATCCGTCGAAAGGCGCGCTTGATCTCCTCTTGCGAGGCGCTCTTATCTATACCTAACAGTTCATAATAATTCTTGGCCATTATTCCTCACCTTTGAAATTAAAAAAAAATAAAAGAAATTTAGAATTTAATTTACCATTTCTTGATTATTTGACTTCGTAATCGGCATCGACAACGTTGTCATCATCGGCTTTCGTCGCCTGCGCTTGTTGGTTATACTCTTCTTCTGCACTGGATTCGGTCTTCGCTTTTTTCTTCCGTTTTGGCGGTTCCTGTGGTCCATACCCTTGCGCCCCTGGGTAGCCTTGTGCACCCGGATAGCCTTGTGCCCCTGGGTAGCCTTGCGCACCTTGGGTTTGATACAACCGAGCAGAGAGTTCATGTAAGGTATTGGTTAAATCATCGGTGGCCGATTTTATTCGACTAGCATCGTTGCCAGCAACTGCACCCTTTAACGTTAATATCTTTTGGTCGATCTTGCTCTTGAGGGTAGCATCGACTTTTTCGGCATTCTCACGTAAGAGTTTTTCCGTTTGATATATTAGTGATTCACCCTGATTTTTGGCATCAATGATTTCTTTCTTGCGCCGGTCTTCCTCAGCATATTGCTCTGCTTCCTTCACTTTGCGTTGAATATCTGCTTCTGGCATCTTTGTTGAAGCCGTGATCGTAATTGCCTGACTTCGTCCTGTGCCCAAATCTTTAGCTGAGACATGCAAGATACCATTGGCATCTATATCAAAGGTTACCTCAATCTGGGGCATTCCTCGTGGCGCGGGTGGGATTCCAACCAGATGGAATTTGCCTAACGTAATGTTATCTTTGGCCATCGGTCGTTCGCCTTGGAGGACATGGATTTCTACGCCGGGTTGGTTATCATCTGCGGTGCTAAAAATTTCAGTTTTCTTGGTAGGAATCGTCGTATTGCGTTCAATGAGTTTCGTGAATACATTCCCTAAGGTCTCGACACCTAAGGATAACGGTGTCACATCTAACAGGATCATGTCTTTGACTTCGCCTTGCAATACTGCCCCTTGAATCGCTGCACCGAGAGCAACACATTCCATCGGATCGACACCACGCTCGGGATCGCGTCCAAAGAATTTTTTGAAGCACTCCTGCAGGGCTGGCATCCGTGTAGGTCCACCTACGAGTATAATCTTGTCAATTTGGTTGGGATTGATTTTGGCATCATCGATTGCCCGCTTTATTGGTCCATCGAATCGATTGAGGACAGGCTCAATGATTTGTTCTAATTTGGCGCGTGTCAAAGACATCTGCAAATGTTTAGGGCCCGAGGAATCTGCGGTAATATAGGGTAAATTAATTTCCGTGGTCATGGTAGTAGATAACTCGATTTTAGCTTTCTCCGCGGCTTCTTTCACACGTTGCAATGCTATAGGGTCCTTTTTCAAATCAATTCCATATTGTCGCTGAAACTCGCCGGTGATATACTCCACAAGCAATCTATCCATATCGATCCCGCCGAGCTGCGTGTCGCCAGACGTCGCAATGACTTCAAACACGCCTTTATCCATCTCCATGATGGTCACATCAAACGTCCCGGCACCTTCATCTAGAACTACAATTTTCAGCGCTTTATCGCTCTTATCTAGCCCGTAGGCAAAAGCGGCGGCGGTAGGTTCATTTATAAGACGCAAGACCTCTAAGCCGGCAATGCGTCCCGCATCTTTAGTGGCGGTTCTTTGATTATCATTAAAGTAGGCAGGAACCGTGATAATTGCCTGTTTCACTTCTTCTCCGAGAAACGCTTCGGCATCTTCCTTCATCTTGCGGAGCAACATTGCAGAGATCTCTTGAGGTGTATAAGATTTGCCGTCAATGGTCACTTTGTAGTTGGTCCCCATTTTCCGTTTGATAGCCGTAATCGTCCGTTCAGGGTTGGATACTGCTTGGCGTCGGGCGGGTTCTCCAATCAAATGAGTCCCATCTTTAGTGAATGCGATGTAAGAGGGGAATGCTTTTCCACCTGCAACAGTTATTCCTTCTGCACTAGGTATAATGGTCGGTTTGCCTCCAATGAAAGCGGCGGCTGCCGAATTACTTGTTCCTAAATCAATACCTATTATTTTTGCCATTTCATACCATCTCCATTTTTTTTATTCATTAATTTTATTTATCTTGACTTTAGAAGGTCGCAAAACCTTCCCGTTTAAATAATACCCATCTTCTAGAACTTCGGTAATGGCCCCTTCTGGGAGGGAAGGGTTTTGTTCCACCAGCATTGCTTCGTGGATGCAGGGGTCGAATTCCCTTCCCTCCGCTTCCATGGGCGCAATACCCTCGTTCTTTAGAATGGCACTAAAATTATTTAGAATCAGTTTTAATCCTTGAGTGATTTGTGAATCGTGAAACTCCTTTAATGCCCTCTTTAAATCATCATATATCTTTATAATTTCTTTTAATAGCTTCTCATTTCCATATTTGAGATATTGGGCTTTCTGACGTTCCATGAATTTTTTATAATTCTCAAATTCCGCTAGCAGCCTGAGATATTTCTCAGCTAGCTCTTCAGCTTCCTTAACTTTGGTCAATAATGCGTCATACTCACATTGGGTAAGCACTACATTATTTTCTTCTGTTAAATTATCCATTGCTTCAAATTCAGTATTTGAATTCATCTTAGTGCCCTTCAATTCGTATTATTCATCAATAGTCACATAAAGTGATTTAATGTAAAAAATCCAAGGTAGTATTTAAAGTTAACTTGTTGTGACTTAAAGAATGTTAAGTTTATAAATTCCCACGGGATCACGTTGCTCCGAAGAAATTTATTATGATTCGTTCATTTGAAGCAGGAATTTAGAGGGAGTTTTAGGGGCAAGTTGGTTTTGAGAGTATTGGTGTATAATTTAAGCAACCTTTATTGCAGTGGTCAAACCTATAGTTGTGGGGTATGCTATATTTTAACTTTTAATTTTCGATATGAGTTGAGAATGTCACGTTCAATGATTATTTACAAGTTCAAATTTAACTGAAATACAACAAAAAGGTCCTCTTAAGTCGAATGTTAAGATTTATTCTTTAACCTAATTTATGAGTTAACTTGCTATATTTCATCAAATGGGGCTTGTAACCTTAGATAAATCAATTTTCAGGTTGTTTTTGAACTGAATTATTTTCAAATTGTTCTTTTTCTAGAATTTCTTTTATTATTTTTTTGAATGCTGGAAGTTCATTTTGAATGATATCCCATAGAATTTCTATATTTATACCAAAATACGCATGAATAAGAATATCTCTTAATCCAACAACACCTCTCCAATCGTAAATGTATTTGGATTTGACTTTTTGTGGAATAAATTTAACTGCTTCTCCAATAAGCTCTAAATTTCGGATAACTGCATCAATTGTTTTTCTATCCTTGGAAAATTTATCAAACGTTAATTTCTTTACATAATCTTTTATCTGTTCAATCCCTTCTAGTATATCATTTAAATAAACTCGGATATTTCTAGACATACACAGCTTCTCGCAGGATAGATTCTTTTAGTAATGGTTTTATATTTTCAATGATTATTAAATCCACTTTGCGATTAAAGTGATCTTCCAAAAAGAATTTTAAACCCATATAGTTCCTAAAAGTTGCTTTATCTTTTTCAAATTTGATTAGAATATCGATATCACTGGAAGTCTTTTCTTGTCCCTTAATAAAAGACCCACAAATTCCAATTTTCTCAATCGCAAACCGTTTCTTTATAAGTTCTTTATTTTCATTTAAAAAATTCCGTACACTTTCGAGAGTTAATTTTGTTCCTAAATTCATTACCTCCAATATGGACCTTCTGGAATTTTAACCTTAATACTTATTCATCTTTTCTAATTATAGTAATTCATCTTTTCTAATTATAGTATTTCTAATTATAGAATACTTATTCATCTTTTCTAATTATCGCTTGGCTGAATTTCTCCATCAACGTCATAACCACACCATTTTAATTAAACGAACTTTCTGGTTAATAAAACTAAAGGTTAAGATTTATTAAATCAAAAGCACCTAGAACACTCACATATATACTTTTACTCTATTATAAGGGAGATTAATTATTAAGATGTGAGAAAGTGTTTATCCCATATTTTGATGATGATAAATACATTGATATCCAACCAATAGATGGTCGCTCAGATTGGCTACAGGTTACGATCAAAGGTCTTGAGGGAACTCCCTATGAAGAGGGAAAATTTATTTTTGAACTTAAACTGCCTTCTAATTATCCCTATAGTCCTCCATTCTGTCGTTGTCAGACACGCATTTGGCATCCAAATATCGATCCTTCTGCTCCTGCTGGTAAGTCTAATGTTTGTTTAGATTTAATCAATCCTAGTGTAATTGGTAAGGTTGATGCTCAGACTGGAGCGTCTGGTTGGACACCCAGCAAGACCATCACTAATGTTATAGAAGCATTGAAAGGGATG
>CAYGYC010000311.1:0-5526 GCA_964353755.1 uncultured archaeon
CACTGAGGGTCCAGGTGATGTTCAGGGTATTACCGATCCCGACGTTCGTTACCGCAACACCCGTGACCTGGGGGGGAGCAACGGTATCGAGGGGTCTGCCCGAGCTAGCGGTAGAATTGAGCCCGTAATTCGGGACTTCATCGTAGGCCTGGATCTTGTAGTAATAGGTTTTACCATCCGTCAAGCCGGTGTCATTGAAATAGGTGACTGACCGGGTGGTGACTAGCGTGTAAGCCCATGGCTGGGTGTAGGCGGCGGTGATATTGCGCCAGACGCGGTAGCCTGCCACATCACCGCCGGTAGCGGCATTCCATTGCAGATTCAAGGCATTCCCGGTCGCCACGACCGTAATTACCACACCGGAAACTTGCCCTGGAGGCGTCGTATCTTGGGGAGCTTTACCCACTGCAACCGAGAGCGTTCCTTCATTCGGGACCTCATCAATAGCCGCAATTCTATACCAATAAGTTATTCCATCAGTCAAACCAGTATTATTATACCAATTATTTGCAGTGGTCGTAACTAACACCCACCCACTGATGGTTGAATTCCGATAAATGCGATATTGAATCGGTTCAAAAGGACCTGGGGGAATTGCAGTCCATTGGACATTCAATTTATTACCTGCTGGATCAACAAATACCTGTAAGCCCGTAACCTGCGGAGGCGCAGTAGTATCAGTGGGAGTCCCATTAACAGCAATCGAAGATGGACCTTCATTCTGATTCGGACCACCATCATCCACGGCAGTAATTTTATACCAATAGGTGGTCCCATCAGTCAATCCCGTATTCAAATAAAAAGTATTAGTGGTATTAGCAATCCAATAAGTTGGACCTGGGGTAAATATCGAAATAGTAGCTCGGTATACTCGATACCGGAGCAAGTCCGCGTCAGCATTTTTACTCCAAGTCACATTGAGCGTATTTCCTGTATAAATAACAGTGGTTTTAACCCCAGTTACTTGCGCAGGAGGAGTAATATCGGTGGGGATACCTGCCTTGGCCGTTGAGTTCTCCCCGAAATTAGGCACGGCATCTACTGCCCCCACCTTAAACCAGTAAGTCTGCCCATCTGTTAAATTCGATAAAATAGTAAATGTCATCGGATGCGTGATATTCGCTTGCCTTGTATAGATCCCAAACTCGGAAGTACTTCGCCATACCAAATAATATTTCACATCTGGTACTGGACTCGGACTCCAAGACACATTCACCTTATTGCCAGTTCCGAGGTTCGTAATCGTGACTCCGGTCACTTTAGGGGGTGGATACGGATCGGTCACATTATAAGTGAAAGGTCCTCGATTTGCTTTATTCCCAAAAGTATCATTCGCGAAGATCCAGTAAGTTATTCTTGACTTATATGGATAAACAGGAATAACCCCGCTATATTGGGCTACGCTCTGTTGATATTGCATGGGAACAGTTGTATTTGCGGTTTGATTGTTATAAATCATGATAACTTTATGAACCCCCACGCCAGGGCCACCAAGATCTCCTAAATCCACAACACTGACCGAAATAGTCGTGCTCGCATTATTCACAGCTGGGTTCGGCTTTTGAGTAGGAATGCCAATGCCAGGGGAGGTGGTATCGGTAGGTATTCCTTGGGCTCGAGAAGTTAATTGCAAAGGATTTTTATGTTGATACCACGTTCTAATTCCGAAGGTTTGCGCTTCTAATGGTGTGGTGATGGGTCCTGTATATTTCCATTTCATCGGAATAGACAGAGGCCCTATTGGCTGAACATCACTAATCACCATGCCAATTTCGGAGGTCGTACTATCATCTCGCCAGTAAGTCCCTTTCGGTGTCATCATTAATTCGAATCGGGGGCAGTACATCCACATAGACCCTTGAGTAGCGGAAGCGAATAAGAAGAAATCAGGAAGATCAGGATTCAATTTAACAGGAATCTTAGGATTGACAGTAGGCCCTGAACTAGCCCGTAATTCGCCCGATTCATTTGCAATCCCATTTGGATAATTCGGCCTCACGAACATTTCCGGAGCTTTCCCATCATACACAATAAATTCTGAACGGGTTGTCTTATCTAAAGAAGTCACCAAATCATAATCAAAATTAACATACCCCGCTATGACGCCGACTGGTAATGGGACCTCTTTCACCAGAGTCATCACTTTACTATCCATATAAAAAAATTCTGTTTGATGAGTAATGGTTGTGAAATTCAATTGAATAGGGAATTGCATGATGGTACTATTAGTAAAAATTCTTTTATGGAGAATGGTTCGGATTGGTCCCGACACTACAGCCGAAGCAGTAGGTCCTCCCTCTATAGTATATGATTTTGGAGATGTAGTCTCCGGATAATTTAATTCTGTTTTACGATCTGAATAGGGAACATTCCCCCATGTACCCTCTCTATTCATTAAAACAGATCTATTTCCAAAAGGTGTTGTATAAATAATGTCTGAATACGTTTTCCTTGTTTCATTTAAAAGGTCTTTAGCACCTGCCAAATTCCTTCGAAGATCGACTTCCAAATCCGGATTACTTTTACTCTTTGTAAGATTAAAAAAATCCCCATAAAAACGAGAGAGTGTGGAATCCCAAAGAATATTTGGATATTTCATCCATGTCAAAGCAGGATCTCCATGACTAAGGAAAGAATCATAATAAACATATACCGTTGCGCGCCCCCCATCTACCGGATCGGTAATATTTATCTCATAACGAGAAGGATAACGCCCAAACGCATCTCCTTGCCACCACATTGTCGGTAATACTCGCGCACCTGAATGGGCATAAAATACCAGTTCATCATTCCCATCCGTCCCATTTGTGTCAGCTCCCACATAATCAAGCCGTAACCCCAGTAACGGAACATTTGGTCCAGTATAAGTTCCATCTAGCCATTGCCTAGTCCATGCCACCTCATCTATTTGAAATGGGACCTGCACCCATTCAGCTGTTGCAGCATAATAATAGACCACACGAATGTTATTTTTTCCTAATCCTAATAAGGCTGTGTATGAACCCACATTAGGAATAATTGTTATAGGCTCCCAGAGACGCGTTAAATTTCCAGGAATGACCTGCTGAGTGGAAAGCGGTACATTATCCTGGTTTGTAAGACCGGAGGCAACCGGCGTAGTGTTTAAGGAATTAATTCCAATAAAACAGCCTAATAATAATCCAAAGCCAAGAAACAAACTCAATAAAATGAGTTTCCGTTTAATTCTATAATGCGCGGCTTGACGATACATATTCAATCACTCTTTATCTCGCAAATAGAGACATTTTATCCTATTTTTGTTTGAAACTGGTTTTATATGCCTTAGGGAGCTTCTTAATAGGACAAATTTCATAATTTTTATAAATTACAAGAGCTTTAATTTATTCAAACGGCATATGCTCTTTTCAGTTATTCAAGAAGTTCGCTCAATCTATATATTTACTTTATGTCTAATTATTTAATGAATGAAAAATAAATAATTAGCAGATGAGTAAACGCACAAATGGATAAGGATAAAATAACAATAAAATTTACTTAAATTTACCATGAAACAGCAAATTATTTTATAAAAGAAAGAAAATGGCGTATCAATTTTGGTAATGGGAAAAAATTATCATTTTGGCAAAAAAATATTCTTTGTTCTAGTAATAATGATTTTTATAATTGTCCCTTTTTTATGCAATTGGATACTCTCTCTCAATAATCCACTTAATGAAAAAACCTCGTCCTTAAGCAATAACACCTCTTTTTCATTAGCAAATCAACCCATTGTTAATAATGTGACTTCCAATGCTCTTTATTTTAAAAATGGTGATTTAATCGAATTAATTGTAAACTGTGATCAGGCTAATTACAATATTTCGGTGAATTTTACGACGATTGATGACAAATTTTTCTCCCATGGGGGGGTCGATTATAACAATGGAACGTATAAAATTAATTATATCTTAAATATCTTTAATTCTCGCCCTGATGGCGTGTATCAAATAACAACCAATGTCACCAACTCTACAAGTGGGTTGTTTACAATATATAATACCACTTTTTTAACATTAGACAATACCATTCCTCATCTCTCTATTACTCGACCGCAAAATGGGACATTTATCTCTACCAATAATGTGACAATTGAAGGATACTTGGATGCAACGGGTAGTAAAATAAAAAATGTTACAATAAATGATATCGATAGATTTGCGTTTAAGATTAATAATATTGGGGAAACAGCAGGAATCTTCCGAATTGAAAATAAAACCCCAGTCACGGAAGGGAAAATTACATTAAATGTAACCCTCGAAGATAGCGTTGATCTATACAATTTCACGATTGTTACCTTTACACTTGATAATACTATTCCTAACCTTACAGGTGCGCCCTATGCTAAAAATGGTAGATATATCATTATTTCAGGTTATGGAAATGGAACATTTTCTCCAATTACTGATTTCCGGCAGAATATTTCAAAGCTTGATGTTCTTTTGAGTCCAGTTGGACGAGAAACAGGATTTTTTTTCCTTGCAAATCCCGTGTCTAAGCCGTTAGAAGAGAAAAATTATATTTTAAATATAACTATAAAGGATATCATCAATTTTTCTAATAGTTTATTTATACCATTTACGATAGATGTCACTCCTCCTACTTTTGATGCGATTATTCAAAATGTATCTGCCCCGGAATATTACCAGGATGTGATGATTTCAATTATTAATCCGAAAGATGCGGTTTCTGGAATTAAAAGTATTTTATTATATTACTCTACAAATAATGGTATCTCGTGGAATTTAGAAGATATTACCCAAACTTACTTTGGAATTATTCCGAAATTTGCTTATTATACCCAAGTAATTTATAGAATTAACATAACTGATAATGAAGGCAACACAAAAACTTCCTCCTTTTCATACATAGTAACTGATACCTCAGATCCCGTAATAGGGAATATCCAGCAAAATCCGGCAAAACCAACTCAATTTACTAATATAAATATTAGCATTGGATATATAGCTGATCTGGGATCTGGAATAGCAAGCATTTATTTGAATTATTCAATAAATGGGGGAATAAACTGGAATTTAATAAATATAACGGAAAATCAGTGGGGAATTATTGAAGCACAACCTGCAAATACAAGAATTCTCTATCAAATTATAGCCTTTGATCAAGCAGGCAATAAAAATAGTTCCGAATTAACGGCCGTTATCGTTAAATTTGACCCGCTACGATTGATTTTAATTATTCTGGCAATAATCGGTGCCGTAGTTGTCTCAGTATATGGTGTTGTAAAAATAGTTGTACGAAGGAAACAAAAATACTTTCACATAGATTTCTTAAATCGGAAAGAAGAATTTAAGACCTATCTTGATTTACGATTGGCAGATATCGATATTATCTTAAATGACATAGAATTTATTGAATCAAACTTAGATCAGTCACTAATGTATCAATGGGCTCCTGAAAAAAGGGATCCAAAAGACGATACATTATATCAATATCATAGGGTCATGGAATTTATTGGAATTACTCAGATATCCACCCAAATTAACG
>CAYGYC010000312.1:0-5524 GCA_964353755.1 uncultured archaeon
AATTGAGTATATTCGTTTGCTGTTTTCCCACATCGATAACAAAAATTTTGCATTTTTAATTCAATCACAGAAATTTTAAATTTGAATTAATAAAAGGTATGATTATTGGGCTAACTTAATCCTTTTGTTATTTTATCTTATTATTTGTGCATGAGGAACCCCATCAATCCGAATTACTCCTTTTTCATGTATTAATCCGGATTTTATGCATTCATTTACAATAGTTTCTCCAACCAGATTGGCAATAGTTGCTTTTTTCAATTCATTTATGGCTTTCTCAATGGAAACGAGTTTATCACCGTAGAATTCAGGAGTAACTCTAAGAATAAATTTCCCTTCACGGTAAGTCTTACCTAAGCAGTCTGGATCGCAAATGGATATCATGACTTCGCTTTGCATATTTCGAATCCGCATATATATTTGCACAAATTTCGCGCCCTATGTAGATTTAATCGTTTCTTTAGCACCACATGCTTCGCACTGTAAAAAAGAAAATTTTTCTTCCTTTATTATTCTCGTTTCAGCTTTATGACAGAAGGGACATATTACATATTTGTCGGTATACCGCTTCATAAGCGATTTTAATGTTAATTGGCCAAATCGCCCAATGAATGTGGCCCGTGTACCTTCAAAATTTCCACGCGTAGCCAATTCTCGCAAGAAGAATTTCATAATATCATGGGGATTTCTGTTCAATAAATCGGCAATTTCCTTAAAATTTAATATACTCGTTTTATTGCCTTCCGTAAAAATTCGTAAAGTAGGAATTTTGAAGCGCGAACCTTCAAACACGTTTTGCGGGATTTTGGATCGTGCACGTTCCAACAAAATATTATATGATTCATCATCCATTTCTTTCTACCATCCTATAAGAGTTTATATTTACCTGAATTAGGTTGATATATTGTTCCTTCATTAATTAATTCCATTATCGCATTTTGGAAATCATTTTCAGGAATGGTAACACGCTCTTTTAATTGAGCAATACTGACACCTAAACCTTCATCAAGTTCTCTAATTAATTCTACAATTTTATCTTTAAATTTACTTTTTCCATTTTTATTATTAATTATTGTTTCAGTAATATTCACTGAGAGTGGTTGAGCTTCGGTATTAGATTTTGGGGATTTAGAGTTAGCTTTTATTCTTCCAAGAAATTCAATTATTTCTAATTCCCGGACTAACTCCCAATTGGGATCTTCTATTTTTTTGATAATTTCAGGAGTAATATAAATTTGATTATCATATTCCCGAATGCGTCCAATTATATCAACAATATCGCCAATTTCAAAATTCTCAATGAGTTTAATATCATCTTTCCAGGCTTTTATGCGAATAGTTTCTGTGCCATCATCGATTATTAAGGTGGCTTGTGGAGTGCGATCCGGTGTAGATTCATTTTTGATATTAGGCATCCATTTCGTGACAATTGTGCCTAAGATCCGCACTCGTGAAACATGAATCCCAAATTCGGTTTCTATATAACTATTAACATCATCTTTTACATAATTTCCAGATATCAAATGATTAATATGCACCTTTACGGCTGTAGCGCGTTTGAAATTCTTAGCTTTATCTTGATTCATATGAATTTCCTAATTAATACACTTATTTACGTCTCTCTTAATTATTATTTAGATTTAATTTTCCTAAAAACATTAATTAATCACTGATTTTATTAAATTTCTTGTGAGAATAAACAAAATTTATTTATACTTTTTGACAATTACTTTGATTTTAAATTTAAGATTTTATAGGTGAAGGACGTTTGATTCATTCAATCTATGTAATCCGTGGTGATGGAAAGACATTATTTGAGAAAAACTTTGGCGCCATAAAAATCGATGAAAGTCTAGTATCGGTGTTTCTTTCGGCATTAACTTCGTTTACAGGAGCTATGCCAGATGGATCTATTAAATCAGTAGCGAGTGGACGCCTGAAATTTGTTTATACAGTAGATAATAAACGAGATCTTATCCATGTATTCTGTGCGGATCAAGAGGATGATGAACTTGGATTACATCAACGAATCAAACGAGTAAAAGATGTCTTTGCAGAAGAGCAATATGCTAAATTGGCAACATGGGATGGAAAATCAAAGGACATATGGAATGATTTTGAAGCTTCGATAGAAAAAATTCTCAGTGGTATTATTAAAATAGCATTGGTAGGTTTTGGTGGAGTTGGTAAGACAACAATTCTCAACCTTATGCGAGGAACAGATATTCCCATCGAATACAATCCTACAATCGCCGTTGATGTAAAAAAACTGGATGTCTCAGCAACTTATGATGTGATCATCTGGGATTTTGCTGGCCAAGAAAGATATACACCTTTATGGACCTTCCTATTACGAGGGACAAACATTGTATTGTTAGTCACTGATAGTACCGTTGAGAATGTCGTAAGCACCAAACGAGTTTACTTAAATGTAATTAAAAAACGAAAGCAGGATCTTTTAACATTTTGCCTTTGTAATAAACAAGATCTCCCCCGTGCCATGCGCCCCAAACTTATTGAGCGCATGCTGAATGTGCCCTGCTATGCCATGGTTGCTATCAACCCAACATTTCGTGATGAAATAATGAGCCTTATTACTCAATCTATAGACGAATGGGCCCGTTCTACGGGGCAGGGTAAACCAGAAGAGGAAAAAAATAAACTATAATAATTCAAATGACCCTCGAATACCTTAGACTTTTACGAGAGTTCCATTCTGGAAACTATGAATAAAATGTGAGTTATTCGAGGGACCCTATTCAATTTTTAAAAATATGGTAATTGAATTTTAGTTCTGATAAAATTATGCAGAAGATTCATTATTCTATAGCTATTCCTTCTAATGTCTTGGAAGATTGTAGTGATCTCCGTTCGAAAACTCAGAAAATCGGCCACATAGCTAGAGCCGCTGCGATTTTTAAAGTAGAAAAGATAATAATTTATTCTATTGATAAAATAATTAAAGGGAATTTTTCACTAGATATTAAATTAATTAAAGGAATTTTAGAATATTTAGATTGTCCTCAATATCTCAGAAGATTGATGTTTCCAAAGCAACCTATATTTAAATATGTCGGTATATTACCGCCATTACAAACACCACATCATCCATTAGAAAATGAAATAGCAAAATTAGAACCGATTTCTATTCGAGAAGGGCTTATTCTTTCTTCTAATTCTCAATCTTCTGAAATAGAAATAGGACTTGAAAGACCAATTAACATCAGAGTTCCAAATTTATCGCCAAAAACTAGGATTATATTGAAATTGGAGAAATCTGGAAATGCAATTTCGGGATCACCGATTAAAAAAGCGCAAACAGAAAAATATTGGGGGTATAATGTTGATATTTTCAAAGAATCATTAAAAAAATTCAGGGACCGATTTTCTAATTATTTAATTCTTGCCACTTCAAGAAAAGGATCTCCGTTACAGAAGACAGATCTTGACTTTTTTCAAACATTAAAGGAGAAACCCCGAATTTTATTGATATTTGGTAGTCCAAGTATGGGGTTATTTGAAATATTTGAGAATGACGGTTTAAAATTAGAAGATTGCGTAGATCATATAATTAATATTGCTCCAGAACAAGGAACTCAGACAATTCGTGTTGAAGAAGCGGTAATGGCGACCTTGGCAATTCTGAATTGTTTAATGACCTTGTGAATTATTACTATTTGAAGTTTAAATAGTATTTTCGCAAAAAGGTAATGATGATTCACAAGGTTTAAGGTATTATGTCTACTTTTCAAAAAAATAAATATAAAATGGATTTCCTTACGAAAAAAGTAGGAAAGTACTTAGTTATGGGGTTAGTTATGCTTGGAATAGCCTGTATATTCTTACTTTTCTTGAAAAATAGTCTTAATCAAGAAATTTTTGGTTCAATTACAGTTATTATTGATGAATTTCTTATCAATTTTTTAAATATAGTGGTCATTTTAGCAATAAGTGTGCCTTCACTCTTCTTTATTAAATATATGTATAATAAAAATAGAAATATTACATTCATTGGCCTAATTGTTTATTTCTTATTTATAATCGGAATTTTATGCGCCTTTTATATTTTAAAAATAGAGAATTTTTCTGTCTTTCCATTAATGGGAACTTTATTCATCGATTTTTTTAAATCGATAAATAATCTTCTACCATTTATACTGGTTCTGCCATTTCTTCTCTTTTTTTATTTTGTTAAAATAAGAACGACATCACGGTATGAACTGACTAATTTGAGTGTAAAAAATCATATTATAGTGGTTGATGATGGAAAGAAAAGAAATTTTAAAGCTTTAATAATTCTACAAATCCAAAATATTCCTAAAAATATTGTGGTGAAAGAAGAACGGACTAATAAAAAAGCGATTGAAAAATTGACGATTCCAGGGAATTTACAGTATCTTCATTATCATTTAACATCGTTGGCTAAAATAATTCCAAATATTTGTTTTGAAATTCATGTTTTAAATAATGATGTCCATATTAGATTAATTCTTAGTGTAATAGGTAACGAGATAAATGATGTATTGAGTGAAATTGAAACATTAAAAGAGACTGTAGTAACCGTATTTCAAACGACATTTTCAGGGTTAAAATTTGAGATACTTCAAGGTAACCAGTTGAAAAATGCGTGGGGAGATATTTTTGGAGGGTGGGGCAGTTATAAATATAAATTTATTGATAAGAATAAAGTTCATATTAATAGGATAGTAGAAAACTTATTTTTATCGATTATAAAATTTGAGGATACTCCCACTTTTAAAATTATCAATAACAAATCTCAAATTGATGCTTTAATCAGGGGATTAATAGGATCTCATTTTGATTTAAATTACATCATATCCGCCAGACCAATGGAAATTTATGATTTCGAAAAGCAAAAGCATTTAATTGAGAAGAAAGCCGAAGATGTGGGACAAGAAATGTGGAGGAGTACAAGGAGAGCTGGCAATTTTGAAATTAAGATGAGATCTCCTTTATCAAAGAAACTTGAAGAAGATGAAATTCGAGATGACCTTCTTAATATTAGGCATGCGGAAGTAACCGGCATGTGGGAGGTTTCAGGCTACATTGTATTGAGATCCAATGATAAAGAAAAACTTAATGTTGATACACAAAAAGTTATTGGATTGATATCAACGATTTTTGGGAATAAGCTCAATATTTTGGAATCTATTAAATTAGAGCAAAGTTTTTCTAAAATTCCTATGCGATTTTTTTTACCTGAGCCTCTAAATTTAACGAGTGAGCAATTAGCAATATTTTTTCATTTACCAGAGAATCCTATTCCTTCTTTATCGCGTACAGATATTCCAGAATTTGAAATCCCGCCTGAAAGAAGAGTTCAAGAGGGAATTTCTATAGGAAATGTGCTCTACTATGACCAGGAGATGTATCCCTTTCATTTAACGCTTGAAGACCTGAGGTTAAATACTTTCATATGTGGATTAATAGGAATGGGAAAAACTCGGGTAGCAATGAGTATATTAAAACAATTAACAGAAAAATATATTAATATTAATTGGAT
>CAYGYC010000313.1:0-5504 GCA_964353755.1 uncultured archaeon
AAGATAATAGAAAATTGCGTTAGAGAATCTAAAGTTATGCCTAATGGGGATGATGATGATGAAGACGAGGAGGAGCAGATTAGACAAGGACGAGGATTACATCGACAAGATGAGGACGAGGATTAAGTCGCCATAAAAAATTGGAAATAATCAAACATAATAATTGAATTAATACTCCTTTTAATATAAGGGAGGAAATTTAATGCCGAGTGGTAAAAAACCAACAAAGGAAAAAAAAGTGGTTTTTCGGGGGCAAACCATCACGTATGAAGAACAGCTTGCCCTTGAAGATCTGGAAAAGGAACTTGACAGGGAGATTGGCGAATTCAGGAGAATTGAGGGACAACAATTCGCTTATTCAGCTCAGGATGGAAAAGTTACGAGTTTGGAGATACGTGGTATCGGTTTGAAAAGACTCCCTGAATCGATTAGAAACTTGAAATCGCTCGTAAACTTAACTTTAAGTTATAACGAATTGACATCGCTCCCGGATTCCATTGGTGACCTCAAATCGGTGGCTCAAATGTTGTTGCACGGCAACAAGTTGATCGCCTTGCCAGACTCCATGGGAGGTCTTGAATCGCTCCGAAGTCTGTGGCTGCAAGATAATAACTTAACAGAGCTCCCAAACTCTTTACTCAAACTCCCTAAATTGGCAGAGCTACAAATTAAGAATAATCCATTGAACAAAGCTTCGATAAAGATTTGGGAGCAGGTAATGGGACAAGCCGGCCGAATGGAAGATATAAGCACGAAAGAGAAAGAAGCATTAGAAGAGCTGGAAAAATTAATTGGAGAGCCAATCCCTAGAGTTGACTTTTTCTCAACGCATATTTTTGGATATGTGGCTGCAGCCGGGCATGTCACGAAATTGGACCTTGATAGTAAAATAAAAACCGTTCCCCCATCGATTGGTCAATTAAAATGGCTTAAAGAGTTAGATCTAGAATGGAATGCCGGGTTAACCCTTCCGGAATCGTTTGGTGAGCTAGAAGTCCTTGAAAGGCTCGATCTCTGGAATTGCAGGCTGGAGACTTTCCCGGAGGCAATTTGTAATCTAAAATCGCTTAGAGACCTCAGTTTAGTGGGAAATTACCTAGAAACTCTGCCAGAGTCAATTGGCAACTTGAAATCGCTCCTTTCCCTGGATTTAACACATAACTACCTGACAACCCTCCCGGACTCCATCGGCAACTTGGAATCGCTCCAAGAGCTCCAGTTAGAAGGTAATCGCTTAAAAAACCTTCCAGAATCCTTGTTAAAATTATCAAATTTGATAAGATTTGAAATAGAAGACAATCCCTTGACTGAAACTTCCATGGAACTTGGAACCCGACTGAAAGAACAAGCTGCTCAATTATTGTCCTTAGAACGAGAAGCTAGAGAAAAGAAAGCGACGGAAACGAGAAAGACGAAGGAAAAGGTGGGAAAAAAGGGAACAAAGAAAAAGGAAGCTGAAGCGAAAAAGGAGGATAAGCCCAGTACTGCAAATTATCAAGATTGTGAAATCCTAATTACGGAACAAAAAGCGCTGAAAGATTTGGAAAATTTAATCAACGAACCGATTCCTCATACACCCATTCCACAAAGATTGTATGTTTTGAATTTTGGGGAGGCATCAATTCGACAATATAGGATTGGTTTTGGATTTCGGACTAGTGACGCAAGTGTCATAGGGTTAGGCCTTAATGGGAAAGGATTAACAACACTCCCAGAATCTATAGCAGATCTGAAAGGGCTGAAATACCTACAGTTAGAAAGTAATCAGTTCTCAACCATCCCTGAGTACTTTTGTAATCTGGAATTGCTTGATTTCCTGTACTTAAATAACAATAAATTGACGACACTCCCAGAGTCCATCGGTAACTTGCAATTACTCCTAACGCTAGAGTTAAGCGATAACCAGTTGAAATCCCTGCCAGAAACCATCGGTAATATGACATCACTCAGGAACCTAAATTTGAATAATAACAAATTAATTAACCTACCCACATCAATGCGGAATTTAACAGTTCTTAACGATTTATCCATAGAAAATAATCAACTGACGACTCTCCCTGATGCTTTTTCGAAGTTAAAATCGCTTCGCAGCTTGAATCTGAGTAATAACCCATTAAAGCAGCTTCCAATGTGGATTGGCGAGATGGAATCTCTCTCATTTTTAAAATTGGAAAAGAATGAATTGATATCGCTCCCGACATCCATTGGTGAACTCCAAACGCTACAGAAATTGGAGGCGAAAGGGAATCGACTAACGATTCTCCCTGACTCCGTATGTAAATTGAAAACAACCTGGATGTTGGATCTCCGGGATAATCAATTAGGGCAACTTCCAGAGTTTATCGGGGAACTTAAAGCGCTCCGGATCCTGCTCTTGGAAGATAATCAACTAACAACGCTCCCTGAGTCGATTGGTGAACTCGAAGAGCTCTGGGCTTTAAAGTTAGATCATAATCAGATAAAAAACCTCCCGCAGTCTATTGGTAACCTTAAAAAACTCCAGACCCTAAGTTTGGGTAATAATAAGCTCACGACGCTCCCAGAGTCCTTCGGGCAACTCCAATCCCTCCAAGAACTATATTTACAGAGTAATCAGCTAACGACGCTCCCAGCGAGCTTTGGGAACCTCAACTCACTCAAGTCCTTGAACCTCGAGAATAATCCATTGACCAAAAGTTCTTACAGGATCTTAGAACAATTAGAAAATCAAGGTGTAGCAATAGAATGTGGAGAATATTTGAAATTAAAGGTAAGGTATAAAAGAAAACCAATTACTTCTGAAGAGAAGACCATATTAGAAGATTTGGAAAAAGTTATTGCTGGTGAAATTTCAGAACTGAAAATTGAAAATGAGCATGTCAAAAGTTTAAAACTCTCTGGAAAAGGATTGACGACGGTTCCAGATTCAATAATGAAATTAATCTGGCTTGAGTCCTTAGATTTAAGTGATAATCAGCTCACGATTCTCCCGGAAGCTATTGGAAACCTCAAAGCACTCAAATTCTTAGATATAGATGGAAACAAGATAACCTCCCTTCCAGAGTCCATTGGAAAATTAGAATCACTCAAACAACTCTATTGCCAAAAGAATCGGTTGACAACACTCCCGAATTCCATTGGTGATTTGAAATCACTTAAGAATTTACTGTTGGACGATAACCAATTAACCGAACTTCCCGAAACTATCGGTAATCTAACATCGCTTCAGGTCCTTTATTTAACATGCAATAGGTTAAAGTCTCTTCCAAAGTCGATTGGTAACTTGAACTCGCTTTATGCATTATCTTTAGGAATGAATGAGTTATCGACCCTTCCGGAATCTATTGAAAATTTGAAATCAAAAGACCTTAACATTTATTTGAGAGGGAATAAAACATTGATACTCCCAGAATTTCTATCAAAATCGATCAAAAGTAAAATGACCATAGGAAATTTTTCAATACATGTCAAATTAAATGGTAAAACGCTTGAAGTAGGGGATTTAAAAGAGTACTTCACCTGGAAACATCAACAGGATAGCAAACCGAATGTCGAGGTTAATACACGGAATGTCGAGGTTAATACACAATGCGCTGGTCCGTGGCTGTGGATCCAAGTCCGTGTGAATATTGATGCGAAGGAGTGGCAGCCATATACCGATAGCAGCAGCGGGGATGATGTCTCTTTCAAATCTGGGCACGACTGGATTGGGTTGATAGAAAATGTGCCAACGAGCGTTAGCCGTCCCGAAGATCTTGATAGCTGGGCTCTCTACACAACAAGCCATTCATATACTTATCGAGACTGGGCGGTTGATACGGTCGGAAGTTATGTTGAAGAAATCAATGAACACGGGAAGGTGACCGCCATCTTTGTGGACAAATATTTCGATGAAAAGCCGAAATCCGAATATACGGCGTATATTCAATTATTGTCAAAAAAACAATAAACTATTAATTTCATCTTTCAAAAATTAGAATAATAAACTATTAATTTCATCTTTCATCATATCTTTGGAGTAACTCTCGGTTGTTATTTAACGTTAATTTTCGGACTCAGTCTTATTTTCACTTCTTTCCGAAGTAAACCCCCCCTAAGGGGGCTGATTGAGAACACCATTAAGTTTCATTTATTCTTTTGTCTTGTTGGGAGTAAAGAAAGAAATGCAACCTAGGATTACTAATATAACCCCCAAAACCAATATCATAAAAAATATAGGACTCAAGGCATCAGTCCAACTAAAAGCGAAGTTTAAAAAGAAAGAACTAATGATAAGAGCTAATCCACCACATACAAGTGGCATATCACTGGATTTAGTTCCTTGCTGCCCGCTGATCGAAGATTCCTCTAATAAGGATTCGCTTGTAGAATTAAATAGAGTTTCTATTGGAGTTGTTTCCAGATATTTGATCAAATTAGAAGCGTTTATACTAACATCTTCATCTAAATCCTCTACAGCTTTCTGTAGTAAAGTGATTATTTCAGATTTAAAGCTGGGATAATCTCTTACGAATGCAGATAAATTTAAAATTGCCTGTACTCTTGTAATGGGGTCTTCATCATTCAGGTCCTTTTGTATCTGTTCGAATTCCCTCTCAGGACTAGCCATTCCCATTCTAACTCCATATAAATTTTTACAAGAAAATATTTTTCTTCTCTCTTTATAATGATTACTAAATCAGCTTTATGAATAGACCATAAAAAAATAAGAAAAAGATAGGAATAAGTACCTTTTAACCAAAAACTTATTTTGTTTTTTTACAATAGGATATATGTATGTCGTTACCATGGGAACATCCGCCATACAGACCGCCATCGGAGGCTTATAGCATCCTCATTAAAAAATCAAAAGGACGGGATTAAAAAATCAAAAAATCAAAAGGACGGGTTTGAAATTTCAGCCTGTTCGAAATTTCAGCCTATCTCAACCTGTTTGAAATTTCAGCCTATCTCAAAGTGAAAGATAAAGGGCAGCGGGTCTACCAAGAGTTCCTTGATGACACACAACCCCACTAACTCCTCTTTTTTTATTTCGTTAAGGAAGTGAAAAATGGAATGGGACTGGTGCTCCGCTGTCTGGTCAGTCGCCCCTGGCTCCTGTGAATGTGGGTGCAGTTTATGGATAGTAATTATGAAGTTTTTTGGTGCTTTCTTTGGAAGGAATATTTCAGTTGTGCTGGCTACTTTCTTCAATAAAGGATTTGTCGTAATAATACCATTATAACCTATTTTTCATCAATGTATTTTTCCTAAATAAGTATTTTCTAGTAGGGTATAGTGGGGGTATCCTCTCCTAAACATTTATTTTTCTCGGAATAATACTTTTATCGCGGATCAGAAGCTATTCAAATGGTCTAGGGTTAGTTCTATGTCTTTTTGAATAAATTTTTCAAAATAATTATAGTAGAAATTAAGAAATTTATCTATTGCTTCCGTATCTTTTCTGGTCGAATCATATTTTGTGGTTATTAGCTGGTTCATAAAAAATCTCAAATCTGATCCTAAACTCGGTTCATTATCAAGGG
>CAYGYC010000314.1:0-5500 GCA_964353755.1 uncultured archaeon
GGTTCTGGCCTTCAGTCGTGCTCATCATGATTGGGGTAGTTCTCCTTTCCCGAATTCAAGCGAAAATGGAACAAAAACCTGATGCGACTAAATCTTCCGCAAGTACTACTTCACCACCTGCGTCATAATATGCCGTTTCTAAATACGCCCCAAAGCTTAGGAATGTGTTCAACATAATCGCCCTAATAATAGCATCTCCTAAATTAAGTCAATCATCTGATCTAAAATCCCTCTGATTGCTTAATTCGCCTCCCCTTTTTTTCCTAAAAATTCTTAAACGCATTTAACCATTACATTAGTCAGGGATGATAAAAATGAGCGAAAAAACGAAAAAGAAGAACCTTTTTGATACGCTCAATTTAAGCCTTACAAAAAGAAACGATCTAATCGCATATTTAATTGTACCATTGATAGCTACTCTGTTTTTCATCGAATCTTTTCGTACGTATGTGCCCGGCGTTTATATCGCCATGTTCCACGTGGTCTTCGGAGATCCTGGCTGGATCGGCTCCCTCTTGATTTTGGTGACGCTATTTTTCTTCTTCATTCCGCTTTTCACTAATGTCTTATGTAAAAAATTTGGACAAAAGAAACTGTATGTAATGTCCATTATAATCATTGCTCTGGTGCGCTTAATCATTGCCTTTCATCTCCATTCCGCAGTAGAAACCGTTCTTTCGGGCGTTATTATTGCATTCTATGGAATTTTTATTAGTATATTCTTGAAACGCTTAGTGCAGAACGAATTGAAGATAGATTTAAAAGCTAAAGTGAGTATTTTCTCGCTTCTCTTTATCGGGGCCTTTTTAGTGGATTCGGTATTACGAACCATTGGATCCTCCTTGGATATCAGTCTAGCAACGCTCCACTTGAATCCTGAATTGTGGTCTTCACTTCAATATCTTTGGTTAATCGTTCAAGTGCCACTTTCTGCACTGCTTATATGGTTCTCCTTACGGACCAGCACCGTAATTATCCCACAAGAACAGTCAGCAGATGCGAAAGAATTACGGAATGAACCTTGGGTTTTGAATGCATTTGGTTTGGGAATATTTTTCTTCTTGATATTTAACCTGTTTCTATATCCTAATGCAATCGCGCAATATACTAACACATCTTATGCCATAATTAATCCCGTTTTAACGGCATCATTTATCTTAATTTTGCTATATCTCCTATTTGCTAAGACTTCTTTCATTTATAACATTAAAATCAATTTATGCTTTAATTTAATTCTTTTATTAGCATTGGCTTCGTTTTTATTCCTCGCGAATTCTTCCTATCTCACTGCAATTCTTATGGCACTATCTGTTGCAATAATGTTTCTGAACTTGCATCTTCTCATAGTCAATATGAGCACCACGCGCAAGCCGGGAATTCAAATTAGTCAATTCTCAAAGCTAATCACCTATGGGCTCCTATTTCTCATTTTAATGACGTTCATCCATGACTTTACTACCGATCATGCCTTTACTATCGCGGCATTTCAGGGTTTAGGACCATTAATCCTCTTCATTGGAGGATGCTTATTTACGGTGATGACGCTACTGGCACATATTCAACTCAACCAATTTGAAAAAGGAAGGGGAAAATGATGGCGATAAGTAAGAAAATGGCGGTTATTATTTTGTTAATCGTTCCTTTAGCGGTTTCCATCGTATTCTCGGCCCTTCCAATTGCGGTTAATACTCCCAATTTCAATGCGACACATCAGGTAACGTTTTTGACCTATAACATACATTTCGGCGTGGGAATGGATGATCGGCTTGATTTAGAGCGGATAGTGCAAAATATCTTAGTTGCAGACCCGGATATTGTTGGATTACAAGAAGTGGAAAATGGGCGTATTACTTCACAAGGCGTTGATATGGCGCAATGGATTGCACGAGCCCTTGGGATGTACTATTATTATTATCCGGCAGTGAATGAGCACGCCTTTGGTTGTGTGCTCTTATCTAAATATCCTATCGTTAATGTTACCGCATATCAATTGCCCACCATCGAATTAGAACGCGTTTTGATCCATGGCAAAATTCAACTTAACACCACCTTTGCGATCGATGTTTTCGTTACGCATTTGGGGCTTGAGGACGATAATACCACGGCGCAAATCGAATTCATTCTGAGTAAAACCAGTCAAATCTCTGGACCTAAAGTATTAATGGGAGATTTCAATTTGTATGATAACACTCCGCAAATAGGCAATGTGACTTTAATTTTTAACGATACGGCAAAAGAATTTAATCCATTAGACCCCGGCGATACCTTTCCCTCTTGGCCTGCCCCTCAAGCCGGTAATCGAATCGATTATATCTTTGCGACCAATTATACCTCAATCGTAAATAGTTATGTCATAACAGATATGATTCCTAGTGTAAATGCTGCATGGGAATTCGGTTCGGACCATTGCCCCGTTACAACTACTCTACAATACTTATAATCCTTTAATCTTCTCTTTTTTTTAATAAAATAATCAATGCTTTTTTTAAAAAAATAAGTTTCTCCTAAGCAGGAGAGGATTACAAGTGATTTTGACTGATTTTGTATAGAATAGGGGATTATTTTATAACTTAATTCCTTTTGTCCTAAAAAAAAGAGAGTAGACAATAGTAAATTATAATAACTTCTCTTGCTTTTCTTTTTTCTTGCGTTCCGCTTCCTCAAATTCTTTAAGATGTTTCATTTGCTCGTGAGTTAATTTTTGCCCTCCAAATTGGAGGAAGCTGGGAATTTTCTCTTTCGGGGCTGCTATGGGTCTTTCGACTTCAGTCTTGGGTTTTAATAGATCAGCAATCATGACTTTTTTAGGGGAGGGGGGTTTTGCAGGCTGAATTTGGAGGAAGGTGGGGGTTTCGAGAAGCGCTTCCTTTTTGGGAGGCTGTGCCGGAGTATCAAAGAACCCTTTTGGAGTGAATTGTTTGGGAGTAGATACCAATCCCGTTTTTTGCCATTCTTTTTCCATTTCTTTATCAACTTTAGCAGAGGTAGATCCCTCTTCGCCCAGAAGCAAGGGGGTGGCACGTGCTGGCTTCTTGCCTTCCTTGATGATCGTGTCGTCTTTTTCCCAATCGGCGGCTTTCTCCTGATCAATTTTTTCAAAGGTGAATTCAGTGGGTTGCGCAACGACGGCTTTTGGTGCTTGAGGGCGTTCGCCTGAAATAATGGTCGGGTCTTTAGCAAAGTCTTCTGCTTTTTCTTGGTTAATCCGTTCAAAAGTTCCGCCAGGTTCTTCTCGAAGAATTTCAGTTTTTGGCCCACTTGGCGCTTTTCCGGAGAGTATAGTTGAATCCTTTGCCCATTTATCCTGTAATTCGGCATCAATTTTTTGGAACGTATATTCGTATTGCGTGGTTGTTGCAACCGGTTCTTCCGGTGTAGGTGATTTTGGTGTTTTATGCTTATAGGTGGGTAATCCCGGTTCCACTTTGGCGGGTATTTCACTATCGAGTTGTTGAAACGTGGGAACATATTCGTCTGCGGTTACTGGTTGTGGGATCTTCGATGCCGCTGGTGTTATGCCACCGAATTTTTGAAATGAGGGAACATATTCCTCTGTGGGGGCAGGTTGTGGGATTTTTGGTGTCGATGGGGGTGGTTCCGCTTGAACGGGAAGTTCTTCTACGGGCTCCTGATAGGCTGTATTAATGAAAGTATCGCTCTCCAATTTGCCACTAAGTATATTGCAGGAGAGCATTGCTTCAATGGCTCCATGCAATTCTAAGGGGCTCTTGTAGAGAACTTTACCGATCTCACGCAATAAACTGTACCGTTGCGAATTCAAGATGTTGTAGAGTTGCTGACATAATTGTTTGTCATAGAAATTTTTAACAGAGATAATGGTTTCCTGTAATTTGATATTTACGACTTGATCATAAATGGCATTGAATCGCTCAATCAAGGTCGTGGGAATTTCAACCTTTCCCTGATATTCAAAATCCATACGTGATATTTTCAAGGATTTCTCTATATCAATTGCCGTTAACTTGGCGGCGCCGAAAAAGGTAGAATATCGGGGATTAGCAAATTTGGCAAATGGAATGACATTTATTTTATAATCGGAATTAATGAATTTTCGGACTAACTCCTCGTATAACCGCTCCGCTAAGCCGGGCAGCAGGGAGGTCCCCCCGGTGAGCAATATATTGCCTAGAAGGGCCTGTTGAATGGGTGGGTCAAATTTTGTAACTATTTCATAAATAAGACGATCCATTGGCTGGATTTTCGCCTTTTGGGGCGCGAATAAAAATTCTGGGGCTAGAAATCGCTCGACGCCAAGCTGGATGGTTTCGTTCTGTAAAAGAGGGAAGTTCAATTCAATTGTTTTTTGATTTGGAGATTCCAATTCGCTTGCAGGATTCCGGCTAATGTAGCAGACGTGCTCTTTTATCGTCTCTGCCACAGCTTCTTTGGATAACAGAGCTGAATAATTCAACCCATCAAAAGCCTTTCTTTCCACTAATAAAGCAAGCAAGAGATCGGTGATATCTTTCCCACCGGATTCCACCACGCTAACGCCATCTGTCACAATCATTCCATTTATCATCGGCGTGATTTGCGTCAGCGAATGCCCAATATCAACGACCAATCCAGTTTTGAAGCCGCCGGCCAGAAAATTCAGCAGTGGCTGAAAAGTAGGGATGATTTCATATGCTTTATAACTTGAATACAGGAGTTTAGCTACATACTCCACAATTCCTGAATAAAACGGTTGAGAAATTAAGACGGGTTGGTCCGACAATGAAATTTTTAATAATTCCATAGCATACTCAAAAATTTTATTGAAAAAAAATTCATCCAAGATCGTTTTTCCATCTGAAATCCATTTCAGGTTCAAAAAGTTACGTAAAAATATGGCTTCATGCCCGAAAAAATATTCCTGGTTGGGATTCCCTATTTTGAATTGTCTGAACAGATTCCTTTTTGTGGTAAAATCAATGTCATCGCGGACCTTTCCAACCACGAGTGGGATATCAAACCGCGGAGCATACTCGCCGCCAAACCCGATTTTTAAGGCATAACTCCCAATATCAATAATCAATGGTTTCATGATTCGCCCTTCTTTTTTTCTTAAACCGCGCTTATTATGATTCTCATTCTCATATGTAAAAAGAATAATAGTCTATGGATATACATAGCTAATTGATCTAAATTAATAATCTGATCGAAATTAATATTACCGATTATTAATAAATTAGTCACTTCAAAAAAGAAGACAACCTGGGCTAGAAAAGAAACTAAATTTTAGAGAGCGTAACCAATTTTTCTTGAATGAACGCCATATCTTTCGTTAATTTCTGAACGATTTCTTTGGAATCGAAAGATTGGATCGGATCATCACAGCATTTAAACGTATTTTCCATTGCAGTCGGATAATCAAATAATTTCTTACATTTATTGCAATGAAAGAGGAAATTCGAATTATAATATTTCATTTGCTCTTGTAACAGTTGGTAATTAAGTTCCAAATCTCTTTGAATCTTAAATAAGAGCTTGAAACGAG
>CAYGYC010000315.1:0-1378 GCA_964353755.1 uncultured archaeon
TGCTCTTTGGATCCGGCTTCCAGGTGCGTAGCATGGCAACTCGATGCCCTGTGCCCTCTGCATAATCAACAATTTCATCAACAACCATCGCCAATCGCATAAAATCCTCGCGGTGCACCATCGTTTCTGCTTCGGATATCTCATCTATAATTTTCCATTTAATTTTATTCGCCTGATCTTCGATGGTTTCTAAATTTTTTATATGCGCTTCAATACTTTCCATAGCTCCATTAATCCAATCTTCAATTAAACCCCTTAATTCTTGAAGGGCATTTAAAACATATCGCAAATGGTCCTGCATTGTATCTAACGCTTTCGTTTCTTCGTACGTATCATGGCTCATTTTTTACAATCTTCCTCTTTTTCTTGAATATATTTAGATCCCGATAGTTATTTTTTAATGTTTGCTAACATTTACTTTTTCTCAACCAAATTTAGATATAATACTCTTTATATACCGTATAAAAACGCAACACTACGTCCATCTCCCAAAATTCCTGCAAATTTCTTGGCAGAATACAAATTTTTCGAGTAATTTAATTCGCATCTGTCCTTTAATACCTGGACTCCAGAAAATTTCATGGATTTATACCTTACATTGCAGTTATCTAATAATTATTTGATCAATAGATAAATCCCTATTCGGAGTTAGGAATAAAAAATACTCTAGTCAAAGTTAAAGTTGGTCAAGAAAAAAAGATTTATAACATCTCACTTTCTATATAAATACGTTCTAAAATAACTTAAAACCCGACGTTCGATGTCCTCGAGCCCGACTTTCCCTTAGATTTTTCGACGAGCGCTCGAAGTAAGAGAACCCTCGGGTCGTTCAGTGAAAAAATGGATTATAAATAAGTGAACGGATATGGAAGATAAAGAAGTCATTATCCAACGCGTCATAAATTTTCTCTATGAGGCTTTGGACCGCTTTCAAGATACGGTAAAAGATTTAAATCAAAATGTAGCTTCACTTATGGGTAGTTTAGAAAAAGCCAAAGGGGATCTTACGGGAAGTGGTGTTCAACGAGTCGAAGAAGATAGATCCGCGGTCATTACAACGATGGCAAGTCGAGGACCCCAAAGTTCCTCCACTTCACGTGAAAAATTAATTTCTTTACTTTCAGGCAAAGGAGCAACTCCCGCAGCGGCTCCAATAGCAAGAATGCCAGCTCGCCCGGCACCACCACCTGCATCTGCAGCAGTATCTGCACCACCACGCCCTCCTGGACCTGGAACTGTACCAGCGCCCCCGCGTCCTCCCATGGCGGGACCTCCAGCAGTAGCGGCACCTCCGCGTCCTCCGATGGCAGGACCTCCAGCAGTAGCGGCACCTCCGCGTCCTCCGATGGCAGGACCGCCTTCTGCAGCGGCACCCATG
>CAYGYC010000315.1:1478-5455 GCA_964353755.1 uncultured archaeon
AGCGGCACCTCCGCGTCCTCCGATGGCAGGACCGCCTTCTGCAGCGGCACCCATGCCCACGAGTCTCCCTATGGCAGGTCCTTCACCGAGTGCTCCTTCCCCAGCAGGTCCTGCGCCTGGCGGAGCAGCAGGAACCCCCACCATCTCAGGATTACGGGATGAAATGTTGAAAGAATTAAAAAGATTGAAATCTATCATGAAAGGCGAAAAGTAATAGGTTGAATTTTAAGTGAACTTTTCATTTTTTTCATTTTATTTGCACGAGCCTTTTAGTTTATTTTTTTCCCCTTATTCTTCTGCTCTTAAAAAGGTGAGAAATGCGCAGTTGATTTTTTTCTCTAAAAAAATAGTAACAAATCTCTTAACACAATCATTAAATATTTATTTTACAATTGAAAAGATCATTTTATAGGTTATTAAAAAATTAATAATTAAATATCAAGAAATTACAGCTAAGCACAAAATTCAGTAAGATTATGGAGGAATGCCCATGCCAAAAATAGATAAAGAGGCGTTTGTGAAGAGAGTCTACGAAATCGTGAATGAAATGAAAATTCCCCTTATTGATGATCGCGTCTATAGTAAATGTCTGATTGGTAAGGGGAAGGCTGCCGTAGAAATTCTATTTAGATATGATGGCGATGAATCCGTCATCAAAGGATTCTTAGGTCTCGCCGATTACTATCACACCGTAGTGGTCAGAAAACAATACTCCTTTGTAATTCCACATAGTGCGATTCTTTTCGAATTGACCGTCTAACACCTTTTTTTTTCCGCTCTTATTTCGCAACAAAATTTCCTCGTTAATTCGTTTTACCTAGTCATTTATTTAATGTATAAGAAGTTACTCAATTTTAAGTAAAAATCCTTTTAACTGAAAAGAATTGTTTCTCAAAATAAGGTAAATTAAACCTTTAAATAGCATAAAAACAAATAATGAAATCTACTTAAAAATGAGTATAATACTTTAGAAAGTATCCTTTTAGGAGGATTAAATGAATGAGTTTATCTGAAAAACCACTTCTATCCGTCAAAGGTATGGCAGGAGCCGCAATTTTTGGAGCATTAGGTGCAGTTGTAGCTTTTCTTACAGCGCCATATTTACCTAGAATGCCTTGGGGCATCGCATGGATTGACCCGGTAAGTATTATTTGGGTCACTTGTTTCTTTATATTTGGTGCTGCCGCTGGAATTCTTTGTTGTTTTATTGGTACAGTCGCGCTCATGTTTGTGGATCCATTTGTTCCTATAGGACCAATAATGAAACTAATTGCCACACTTCCTATGATTTTGGTTCCTTTTATTATATTGAAACTGAAAAAAAGCTGGGAATACTCAAGCAAAGAATTAAAAGGAAAAAAAATCATTTTATTATCGACAATTTCAATCTTAGTTCGATTATGTACAATGATACCTGCTAACATTTTACTTTTCGTTCTACTTTTCGGTGGTATTGAAAGTGCAACGCCAATTTGGGGATTTGAAGGGATTTGGGCAATTCTTATCGTTGTTTTAGTAATTAATGTATTGCAAGGCATATGGGATATTCTAATTCCTTGGCTTATAGTTTATCCTACTAGGATTTACGAATATTCGACTTGGTAAAGCCTTACCTAATCTTCCCTTTTTATTTTTCATGAAAAAAAATAATTGATTATTCCGTTAAATGGCTTAATTTATCGTCGATAAGCTTTTTGGCATCATTCCATTTTTTCAATTCACTTTGAATGCGTGAGTCCTGAATCCCCTTGGTATTGGTTTCAAGCCATTTAAAAAAATCGCTATCATAGCTTTGAACGGATTTTCGAATCTCTTGGGCCCGCGAGGAGATGAGTTCCATCAAATCGCCGAGCATACTCATATAATAGTTTATAGATTCTTCGATATTTTTTTCCATTTCCGTAATAACTAATTGGATTTTCTGTCGATCCTCTGCAGCAGTGGGAACTGCGGGCATTTTCTCTTCGCCGGGGAAGAGTTGATTGATGAAATTGTCAATAGTTTCGATGAAAAATTGAATTTGAGCATCGCCGTAGGAAGCTTGAATGGCAACTATTATATTATAAACTTCAGTAAGGATCGGAATGAACCCCTCTTTCAATTCGAAAAGGGATTGGAAAACTAAAGGCTCAATGCCCTCCAATAATCCAGCATGACAGGTTAAAACTCCTTTGCCTTGATCGGTAAAAACCGCGGAAAAAACCGTTGAACCGAGGCCTGCATTTTCTCCTTTTTCTTTGGCAACGGCGTCTAACGACAAGAGAGTTCCGCCAAACTCTTCTGACCCGCACGTAAATGTTGGGTCGGCATAAAAGGCGATAGGGAGTCCCAGTTCATTGGTAATACAATTTGCCAGAAATAACGGCCTTTTCATCGCTAATACTCCTTGCAATACATCTTCGGCTTGAGTTTGAATTGAATGGGATTTAGAAGGTTTCCCTTTGTATATGGCAGCCAGCACCTGTGGGATTCGTTTTATGACTGAAAAATCATACCCTTCCAACCCCAATTCGGAAACCCACATATTCACAAGTTCAGTCAGACTGGAATTAATTATATTTGAATCTAATATCCAGTTAACTTTATGTTCGAGGATTAAAACCAGATAACCTAATCCAATATCAATCCCCAATATAGATTTATCGGAAAAAACTGAGATATGAATGATACTTTTTCCCAACGATAAAAATTCACATACATCCTCAGCTGCCCTGAAAATAGCAGATTCTAGCGCACCAATCCCTTCAATCGGCTTGATTCTTAATACCTTAGATATCACAAGCCCAACTTTATCACAAATTAAGACTTGTTTAATGCTCTGCGAACTCCTCAAAATCTTTGCTAAGATTGTTTCTGGTGTGGCTGACATTTTATCATCTTATTCCGTTTTTACCCTAAACCAATCATCGTATTCGGGTTTATTACAAGACCTAATCTCGATATAGCTAAAATCTATTTACTATTTAAATATAAATTCATTTATTCAACAAATGGCTAAAATCAAGTACTAGACAACCATCATTGTAATAGATGTAATTTTTCTTATTCCCTCCAAAAAGTAAAGCCCATCAATAACTTAAATAAGAATTTGCGCGGACAATTTATTCCTGTTTTATCCTTTCATAATCCTTTTTAGTCTCATCGACTTCCATCGACATTTTTTAGGAATATTTTAATAAAAAGAAGTCTAACATTAGATAGATGCCTTTAGAAAAATGAATAAGTTTATTATTTAAGGATCCAAACTTAACACTTAATAGAAAATCCAATTCTTAGAGATTAAGACCTAGAGAAAATTGGATAAAATAAGGCAAAAATAAAGGATTAAAAAGAGTAAGAACAAAAAATAGGAGATTTAAAGAATGGAACCGATAGAAGGTGAATTCATCTGTCGAAAATGCCAAACTCCCCTGAATATTTTCACGATTAAAGTTAGTCCAAAAGGGTTTGTATTTTTTAATGTGATGTGCCCGAAAAAGCATTCGGGGCAACGGAAATTTAATATGGCACAGCAAAATGAATGGATGCCCATTGTAATTAAACATCTTTATATGTGTCCGAGATGCTCAAGCAATTTGACAGATGTGAAGCAGAAAACGGAGGGTGATAAAACAGTACTTTTATTGAATTGCCCTACCCATGGCAAGGTGAAAAAAATTATCTCCACCTCATTCTGGTACGCTATGGATGCCTTACGAAAACAGTTATCTGCGAGACCTGCATATCCTTCTGCCTATCCTCCAAACTATCCTGCCCAATATCCTCCCACGTATCCAGCACCAGGCTATCAACAACCACCTCCCGCTAATCCATACAGCGCACCTCCTTCTGGTGGATATTCTCCGCCTCCAGCAGGACCACCGCAACGCCCGCCAGAAACTATTTCACCGCCCCAATTTGAGGTCGCACCTCCCACTCCTCCAAAACCATCTTCAAGTCCCGCTGGGAAAACCAAGCCTCCCTCGGAGACGAATATT
>CAYGYC010000316.1:0-5447 GCA_964353755.1 uncultured archaeon
CAGAATTGGGAGAATAGCCAATCCACCACAAGTAAAAGTTGGTGAAGTGGGATCCAAGAAAAACTTTTGCATATCAATAACTAAAAGGGCTGATTTTTCCTTATTGAGAATCATCTGATGCTGATTGAAAGGTTCAATTTTCCTAAGCCAAATTGGTGTTTTTTTTCCCAGAGATTCGGGAGATACATAGGATTCCATAAAAATATACCTCTATCTTTAAAAGATTTTAACAAACACGAGGAATCGGTTCGCCGTAAGGCATTTCGACAATACGATGCCCGCCAACCTTGGTCTCTAGAATGACCATACCTTGGCGTTCCGATTTAACTGTTCCGATTATTGCCGCATCTTTACCATATTTAGTTTTTTTAATGGCGTTTAGAACATTAGTAGCATCTTTTTCATCGACACCGATAAGAGCCCGCCCTTCACAAGTCACCTCAAAGGGATCGATCCCGAGCATTTCACTCGCGGCGCGAACCGCTTCTTTCACAGGGATTTGAGTTTCTTGGAGCCAAATACTCACATTTGATTTCTCTGCAAATTCATTCAATGCAGATGCAATGCCGCCGCGGGTGGGATCTTTCATTGCCGTAATGTGTCCAGCATTCAAGGCGGCCTGAATGGTATCGACCAGAGGGGCATTATCCGACATTAGGGCGGTCTCAAATTCAATCCCTTCGCGATGCGCCATGATGGCGATGCCGTGATCACCGATAGATCCTGTTAAAATGATTTTATTTCCAGGTTTTAACCCCGAATCCAATACAATTTGATCTTTCTTAACAATCCCGAGGCCAAAGGTAGAAATGAGAATTTGATCTAGCTTTCCTTTCGGAACTACTTTAAAATCGCCCGTGATGATGGCAACCCGAGCCTCTTTCGCCGTTTCATTCATGGATTCTAGGATCATTCTTAATTTTTGGGTTTCAAAGCCCTCTTCAACAACAATGGTATCCCCAATTGCGAGTGGCGTACCGCCCATCATAAGAACATCATTCACCGTCCCGGAAATTGCTAATCGACCAATATTTCCCCCTGGAAAAAATATCGGATGAACAGTATGCGCATCCCCTGAGAGGATAATCTGATAATCTTGTATTGGCACGCTACCCCCGTCATCCAGTTCCTTTAAGCCAATTCCATTGGGTACATTTTTCTCGGTAATAATGGATGTGATTAATTGGATAATCTCGCCCATAATCCGCCCTCCTGCGCCGTGGGCTAAGGAGATTCGCTCTGCGATTTTCGTTTTATCACTCATTTTTACTCACAGCCGCGTTAGATATAATCTATTAGTATGAAAACATATAAAAAGAGTTTTACAAAAGGCTTTCTGCGAGTTCCTGGAAGAGTTTTAGCCGTTCTTCTGCCTCGGTCTTATTAAGAACTTCAATAGCATATCCCGCATGGACAATAACATAATCCCCCTCCTTTATTGCAGTAAGTAAACTAATTCCCACACGGCGGGTCACTTCCCCAAAATCCACTTTTGCAAAATCACCATCAATTTCAATAACTTTTCCGGGAATTGCGAGACACATACTATGTACCTTTAATTCAAGAAATTTTTTATGCTATATTCTTTATGTTATTTAAGAAAAAAAATCTTTTTCATAGATTTTTTGGAAGTAATCTAATGCTACGCAAAAACAAACTGCTTTTGCTGATCTTCCTAAATTGTTTAGTCTTGAGTTGTATATTCGTTGCCCAATCAACGCCCCTTGGAGTAGCGAAATATCAGGATATCAGCGATTCCGAAACGCTCAATTCAGAGGTCTATTATCATTTCGATCCGCAGATTAAAGAAGTGGTTGGATCCTGTCCCGCATGGGTTGCCATTGGAGATGTGAATAATGATGGCTATAATGATTTTGTTACTGCCAACTATGCGGATAATGATGTGTTATTCTATTTATGGAATAATACTTTAAAGGATTGGATATTTTCGGGTCGAAGAGATGTGGGAAACACCCCCTTTAGTATAGTTATTGGCGATGCGAATAATGATGGATTTCAGGATATCATAACCGCTAATTTGCAAGATTATAATGTTTCTATTTTACTCTGGAATAATACCCTTAAAAATTGGAATCCACAAATCACTAAAAATGTAGGGGGATATCCGTGGAGTGTTTTTGTAGGAGATGCCAATAACGATGGGTACAACGACATTGTGACAGCGAATGCCTTGGATAATAATGTTTCAATACTTTTATGGAATAATGTTGCTAAGAATTGGAACAATCAAGTTACGAAACTCACTGGCAATGCGCCTGAAGGCGTGTTTATAGGGGATGCGAATAATGATGGGTTTAATGATATTGTGACCGTAAATAATGCGGCAGATACGGTATCTATCCTTGTGTGGAGTAATGTTTCAAAAAATTGGAATCCACAAATTGTAAAAGGGACGGGTTCCGAACCTGAAAGTGTTTTTATCGCCGATGCCAATAATGACGGCTTTAATGATATTATTGCTGCAAATTACGCTGCGGATAATGTTTCAATACTGCTATGGAATAATAATACCCTTAATTGGAACAGCCAGATTCTGAGATCGGTCGGGGAGGGTCCAGAAAGCCTCTTTGTAGGGGATGCCAATAATGATGGATTCAATGACATAATTACTGCAGATAGCTGGGATAATACGACTTCCTTATTGTTGTGGGATAATAATACCCAAAATTGGGACTCACGAGTTACACTACCAGTTGGAGCGCGACCGAGTTGTGCGGCTGTAGGGGATATTAACGATGATAATTTCAATGATATCGTGGTTTCCAATTATGATGAAATGAGAGTGTCCATCATCTTATGGAATCCAGCGCCGAAAACCCCCGTTCTCGATTTTGAGGGGGTGCATCCGGCACATCACGTTGTTGCAGATGGGATCGTTCGGCTCAATTGGACGGCGGTGGAACAGGTGACAAAATATTATATCTATAGAAGTATAAACACTATCAATGGACCAAATGATATCATTGGACTAACCCCGATAGCAGCAGTCAGTTCAACTAATTATACCGACATCATTGCAACTAACCGCTATTATTGGTATGTAATTGTCGCGGGAAATGCGGTAAAGAATGGTTCGATATCGAATAGTGAATACGTTAAAGTTGCGCATCCCATATCTACCCCGGTACTTGACATCGCCTCAGCTTCTGTGGATATAGATGAAGTGATCCATTTAACTTGGAGCCCAGTGGAAAATGCGTCATTTTATTCCATTTATCGAGATACCAACGTTATAACCGCACCTTCTGGACTTATTTGCATTGGTGGCACGAATCTTACGAACTTTAACGATACGCTTTCGGAGGCAGGCACTTATTACTACATCATCGTCGCCACAGATGGCTATGTCAATAGTAATATTTCAAATTGCGTAATAGTTACAGTAAAATCGCCAATACCCGGGTTCGAACCACTAATTAGTCTGTTTGCACTGATGCTTATCACGTTTATTTTCATTCGAAAGAAAGGTTCTGTGGTAAGTTAATCACTCTTATCGAAATATAGAATCATATTCCTTTTTTTTCCTTTGAAAAGGACTTAAAAAGCCTAAAGGTAAAGTGTTCTACATGGCACGCGACTTGAATATAGTTGAAAATTGCACAATAGATGAAAAGAGCGATTGCCCCAATTGTATTATCTATGAAAAATTAAATTGTAAGTTTGAAAAGAAATATCTTGCGGGATTTCTTACCTATATCATCCCTTTCTTTTTCACTAGTTTATTTGGAATGATTTATGCGGGAATTTTAACGGGAATTTGGTTTTTCTTAATTATCTACATTTGTTTCTTAGTGCTATTCTTTTCGATTATTGAAATAAGAATTCTCTGCCGGCATTGTCCGTATTATGCCAGAGAAGGAAAGACAATCCATTGCCATGCGAATGAGGGATTACCACGTATTTGGCAATATTCACCTAAACCACTTACACGATTGGAGAAAATAAGCTTCATAATATGTCTCTTATTTTTTGGCAGTTTTCCCATTTTCACCGAGATTTATGGAATATGGATTATTTTTATAGATTATACGATATACGGTGTTTTTACTCTACTTGGTTTGATCGGAATTACAATCGCCACCTTAATAGCCATCTTGGCGTGGTTCTCTGGATTGAGACTTTTCTTTTGTCCCAATTGCGTTAATTTTAGCTGTCCCCTTAACCGAGTTCCCAAATCAGTAGTGGATGCCTATTTGGAGATAAATCCCCATATCAAAGAGGCGTGGGTAAAAAGCAGCTATAAGATAGGATAAATAAACCATAAAATTAGATTTATTCGCGCATACCCCGGGCTGAAATCGGCCATTTACCGATGATTTGACCATTTTGTATTACATTTAAGTAATTATATAAGTTAATAGCTGTGCACACATGAGCTGGAATGGCTTCAATTTGATCGCCTAAATTGAACTTAAGATTTGGACCACAGGTGCATTGACAATGTTCCTCAGACAGTGCCATAACCTTAAGTTTTTTTTCAAATCCCTTGAAGATGGGATCTCCCATATCAGTACTGATGGATTTGGACCCCATATCTAAGGTGATGATGCCTTTCGCGGGTTTATTATTGATGGTCGTTAGAATGGTGAGGGCGATTTCTAATTCCGGAACAACCGAATGAAGGTGGTGATCATTAAAAACATAGGTGCCAGGTTGAATTTCCGTGATCCCTGGATATTTTCCCGTAATCATATAAGTTCCAGAACCACCTGCAGTAATTATCTCACATAGAATACCGTTATTTTCAATTAATTCTTTCGTATCAACGGCTAATTTCATACATGCCTTAGTTTGAGCTTCTTTTTGCGCAAAATCTTTGATATAGGTCAAGTGCCCTTCATAAGCTTGTAAACCGCGTAATTGGAGATGGGAGGACTGAGCAATTAACTGGGCTAATTCTAACGCAGGCTCGCCCGGTTGAACGCCGGTTCTATTTGGCCCGATATTAAGATCGATAAGAATATCTACTTTTTGATCCCGTTTCGTAGCCATCCGATCAAGATCAGCGATATTTTTTTTAGAATCGACACAAACCATTGTATTTGTATATTGATTTAAATTCAGGAGGCGTTGGATCTTTTCTGGGCTTATTATTTCATTGGCAATTAATATATCCTTAATTCCACTTGCCGCAAACACCTCCGCCTCGCTTACTTTGGCTACACAGATTCCATGCGCCCCAGCTTCCAGTTGCATATGCGCTATGATAGGACATTTGTGGGTTTTTACATGGGGTCTGAGATTTACCTTATTTTCATGGGCAAATTGCGCCATATTTTTGATATTTCTTTGTAAAACATCGTAATCAACGATTAAAGCGGGGGTAGTAATTTCATTTTTCCATGCATTGCTCAATCTTTTTCACCGTTATTTAATTATTAGTAAATAAATCTATTATATGGATTATCTTAACAAAAATATGTCAT
>CAYGYC010000317.1:0-5411 GCA_964353755.1 uncultured archaeon
ACTCCTAGTTTTATTCTAGACATAGGATTGGTATTGCTTGACGATGGGATGCGTTTTGCCGTAATGTTTGATGAGCCCTTTAAGGAATTCTTCATTGCTCAGACGCTTTCCAAATTGATTTCATCAACAACCTGCATCAGGGTTGAGTTTTATGTCAGACCCTGGTGGAAGGCTGCGCGTGGGGTCATCTCGGAGAGGAATCCAGGTATTGTCGGGGGTGCGGGCATCGATCCCCACATCTTCAAAGAAGTTCCATGAGGTAATATCCCACACAAATTGGAGGAGGCTTGACAGGTTTTTAATGGGAAATGACCCCTTGGCTAATTTTAGGAAGACCTTATCTGCGGCTGCAATTGCCTGAATCACATCCGCATTGTCATCCACGGTTACCATTATGGGATCCGCCGTCACCGGAAAGATATCCGGGTGTAACACTGCAACCTTGATTTTTTTCATATATACTTACTTCTTATAACGATGTTATAAGAGTTTCCCTCATGAGAACCTAAGAAAATTTACTATTTTTTAAAGATAGCTTGGATTAAATCTTTCGCCTTTTCGAATTGCGCGACATCGCCATTCCAATTACGGAGCCTATCTGCATAAGTCCGTTCAAAGCTATTAATAAATTGCACTAAATCTCTAAGGAAATACTCGAAAAACTCAAGCATCTAGCCTTTCCTGAAGTTGTTCATCAATCAGATAAAGCAAAGGGATGCTTTGCTTTAACTTCTCCACAATGATTAATATACTCCTCCAATGGAATGAAACTAAGAATACTTTGAAGTTTTTTAACTGTTTCTTCAGCTAAATCCTTTGAACCTTTTCGCCGTAAAAGATAATATACTTCTACTGCAAGCAAAGGGGATGCGAGAATAGAAATAATGAATTCATTTAAAAAAAGGCAATCTTTAATTTTTTTTCCAATTTCGCTTCCATTAAGATATTCAATGATTATTCCAGTATCCACCACAACTTCTGGTCCTATTGCCTTATTGAAAACTTTCAAATCGTGACGCCTTCTGTTTTCGCAGTTCTGATACATCTAGCAATGTGATTCCAATTGATTTAGCTATACCATATAATTCATCGTTTATTTTTTTTCTTTCATCAATAGTTTTTTTCCTTCCTTTGGCGATTAACCATTTGATCGCATCTTCGAGAGTAACTTTTTGACCTGTTACTAGCTCTAAACGACTTTTAATAAAAAATAATTCTTCTTTTGTCTTCTCACTAACTTGAATTGTAGTGACCATAGGTAATATAGATACTATTGCAGTATTTAAAATTTATAAAAATTCTTAGGCATCCTATGGGATGAATAATAGCGATGAGTGATCCAAATTTTAATTCTTAGGCATACTATGGGATGAATAATAGCGATGAGTGATCCAAATTTTATAGAGAAAATTGAAGAAATTTCCAAGGAATCTACTCCCTTTAAGCACATTCAAGCGATGGATTACCCAAGAATGGCTGGAACAGAAGGGGAGCAGAAAGCAACAGAATATATTGAAGCGAAATTTAGGGAATATGGCTTTGAGCCAAAAGTGGAGGAATTTTATCTCCCAGAAGCATCTGCAATTTCTAAACTGATCTTGCCGCTACTTTTTGTTACATGGGGCATTTTCAGTTACATTAACGTAATATATATTTCCGGGATTCTGGGGTATCTTTTTGGATTCCTCATCCTTCTTGTACCAGTGCTGCTATTTCTTGTTATCCTAAAACTCGAAGTCTTCTTTAAAAAAATGTTGGCTCGTAATTTTCAACGCATTAAACAGCTCACAAGACAAATCGAAGAGGGCAACTATCATAAAGCCATTAAAAGAGGGAAGAATATTTATGTAGAATATATTCCTGAAAACTATGATGAACATTTGTATTTAACGGCACATCATGACAGCACTACTCTCAAGTTAAATACGAAGATAATTAAGATACTAGGAATTTTGGGGCTTTTGGGTGGTATCATTTATATTCTCAGCTATCTATTCCATTATCTCCTATTAATTCGCAGGGGATTCAATCTTTTGGGTTCTTATCCGCTATTTTTTCTGGTGATCCTAATTATTTTTCTTTCTTCAATGAGCGTTATTTTATTCGGTCGAGTATTCCGCAGTAATGAATCCCATGGCGCTAGCGATAATTTAACGGGCATTGCACTGATATTGGAACTGGCCCACATTGCTAAACAGATTAGACCAAAGCTGAAAATTACTTTTATCACCTTTTCTGGAGAGGAGGGAGGGCTTTTTGGCTCGGCTTACCATTTTTACACCCATCAGGACTATTTTCAGCAGCAAAAAATGCATGTTGTTTCGATTGACATGATTGGAGAAATACCGCCGCTCACCTTCGTAAATAAAATTAAACCGGCTTTGAGCATCCCCTTGGATACCGAATTCAATAATAAAATGCGTGAACTCGCTCAGAAATTAGAAATACAAATAAAATTTGGGAAATTTGTCTATCCGGGGTCAGATTTTGCGAATTGGTTCTTAAATGGCTATCGCACGAATTGGGTATGTACTATGAGCAAATATTATCACTCGCCCCGTGATCTTCCGGCAAATGTGAATCAAACGCTCCTGACGGATTGCCTAAAATTATTTACGGCGTATTTATTAGAAAAAACTAACGCGTAGATTACCTGATTACTTTCGCTAGGGCGGAAGTGAGCTGATCTTTGATCGGAATTAAAGAAAGTTCGGGATCATGACTGCTACCCACCACAAAAATTTCAATTCCACCCACAAGAAGGGGCATAAAAACAAAGGTAACATCCTTTACAATGAGTTTAAGCTCATCGGGCGCAATTTTGTGCGTCTTTGCACTTTTATACGCTGAATTTAACACATAAACGAAATCTTGAATGATTGAAAAGTCTTCTAGAGTGCGTTGATAATAATTCACAATAAAATTATTCTTATCCAAAAGAACTAAAGCATTGAGTAAGAGTTGATCTGCCAGATTTTGTAGAATATTTCGCAGTATTTCTTGTCTTTTTCGGGATAAAACTTTCCGGGCCACACTAGAAAAGGCGATTAGGATAGTGGGTTCTAAAAACATGGTCGTAAGAAAGAAATCCACGTTGAATCCCACTGCTATTTTATTAATTTCATCTTGAATGCGTTTGGCATTTTTGAGTATTTCCATGTTTTCTTGTACATCCGGATCCATTTTATGAATGAAAACAGAGAGATAGGGGCGTTCTAACTTTTCTTCTATAATTTTATCGAGGACCCGTCGAATATAATCGATTGCGGTGTGGGTTCGCTTTAAATCCTGAACATCTAAGACAAATATCAAGATGCTAACATCACGTAAGGTTCGAATATCCTTAAAAGTCAAATCTTCCCGATATTGTTGCTGCCCCGGAATATCCCAATTTACAATATTATATCCAAATACTTCAGTTACATGCCGTTCAATTGATCTGGTGGGAGCAACATTTGAAATAAAACTATATCTTTTCGCTAATATATTTAGGATGGTTGTTTTTCCCGCGGCATCCAACCCAAGAAATATTAATTTAATTATTTCCAACACTAATCCTTCCAAATGCCTTCTATATCAAATTGTGTGCCCCTTTTTATAAAAGGAATGGATCACTTTCAAACGAAAAATTAATTATTGGACTAATTAATGAGAATGTAAAGTTCAAAAAAACGCGATAATGCGCAAATGAACTTATCGCAGTAAATTTATAGCTCAAAAGTGGCGAGAAAAATGAGTGATAATAAAGCGGAGCAGGCATATAAGAAATTACGAAATATTTTGATGATGCCCAAGAATAAAGTAACATTAGATGTCTTAAAAATTTGGTATTCCGATGAAGATGTGAAAGTATTGACAGCTGGACCCTTTACACGGGTGGGCATGGATCGGTTTACCATTGAGGAATATGCGAAAAAGTCACGTCTTCCTCTGGAAAAAGTGCGAGAGACCTTTGAACGGCTAGCCCATCGTGGGGTGTTGTTTTACTATGTTAGTAAAAAAGATGGAAAGAAAAAATTCATGATCCCGCCCCTCTTTCCGGGATTAGTGGAATATTTCATTATCAATAAGAATGTAAGTATTGATGAACGACGTAAATTTGTGAAGAAATTTCATGAGAATCCACAAGATGCCTTCAATCTCTTAGGTGTGGTATCGGATTTTACCGTCTTTCGAGTGGTTCCTGGCACAAAACCAGCACCGAATACTCGATTAATTGCTGTGGATAAAACGCTAGAGGTAGATAAATCACAAATCCTCACTTATCAAGACATAGAACAAATCATCAGAGAAGCCGGAAAAGATGAAAAGAATATTGCAGTAGTCCCCTGCACCTGTAGAACGATGTCAATGATGCTAAAATCAGCTCCGGAATGTGAGCGAACCGTCGAGAATTGTCTAGTTTTTGGGGTTCCTGCAAAGTTTGTCGTGGATGAAGGGATAGGACGATATATAACAGTTGACGAAACGTTAGATATTTTGAAACAAGCCGAGAAGGAAGGGCTTGTCCATTTAACTCAAAACACAGTAGATCGGCAAGGATTTATCTGTAACTGTTGCACTTGTTGCTGTGGAATTTTGAGCATGGCAGTTAAATACAATTACTGGCAAATATTCCAAAAAAGTGATTATATTCCCGTTATTAATCAAGAAATCTGTAAAAAATGTCTAAAATGTGTTAAGATATGCCCATTTTACGCCTTAACGTATAAGGCAGGGGAGAAGGAGGACAAGTCAGACGATAGGATTCTGGTGCGAGAAGACATTTGTATCGGCTGTGGAATTTGTGCTTCGAATTGTCCGCAGGAGGCGATGAATCTGAAAAAGATTCGAGATAATAAGCCCGCAAAGAATTTCATTGAAGCCGTGACAAAAATGATGATGGGCGTCAAAGCCTAATTTTACCCTTATTTTTTTATATATTTTGCAGAGAAATCATCGATTGTTTGAATCATGCTCAGCCAGGATTCAATTTTAGTCTTGCTGATTATCGAATTATCAGTCCCTGGGATGAAGCCATGAAGGCCTCCTCTCTTTAAAAAGCCTTTTAGATGGTTGAAAACAAGCTGCCTCACTTTTGCAGGACCATAAAATTGTAACCATTTTGTGTCAATAGTTCCAAATAAAGATAAATGATCCTGAATATGTTCTTTAATTTCATATACATCGTTAGCATCCATTTCAACCGAGTGCCAAGCATCCATCCCTTGAGCAATCACGCAGTCATCAATAAAATCCCAACCTTCTTCAGTAGGATCCTTTGGACCGTTTGTCTTAAATCTGCCATCACTATGGAGAATAACCTTTACTCCCTTAGCATGCGCATGCTTCGTTATTTCCGCGTATAATGGTTTATAAACCTTTTTATAGACGGAAGTCTGGAAGAAAGGACCATGTAAATCCGCCTGATC
>CAYGYC010000318.1:0-5395 GCA_964353755.1 uncultured archaeon
TGCTCCGCATCAGACTTTTTTTCATTCTTTTTGCCCATTACACTAAACCCTATCCTTTCATTACGCGCATTATCCTCACAGCAGCACTCCGCTACGCCGCGCCCCGGAAAAGATGCCTTGTGGCAGTTTCACCCTTCCTTTCAGGGAAGCGATCTCGCTCCATCAATTACCTTGTGTTGTTTACTTTCCTCTTGCGTCTCCTATTTAACCTTACCTATCCCTTGAATAGGGAAGGACTGGATTGAAAAGGCTTTTAGCCCGCCTTAAATACTACTTCAAATACCGAAACCAATTTTTTTGGGATTTGTAACTTTAATAAGCTTTCTAGTACAAAATCATTAGAATTCCGAAGACAAGGATGACGATTCCTAAGGCGATGGTTAAATGCTTTTCTGAGAGTTTATGGGCGAGTTTGGTGCCCAAGAGGGCGCCTATGATGCAACAAAGTCCGAGACTAATACCTAAAACAAAATCTACGGAAACTTGGGATGCGTAAAAAATGACAGCTCCTGAGGCAGTGAATAACATCACGAAACAGGCGGTGCCAACAGCTTTATGTGTTTCAAACGAGAATACAAAAATGAGGATGAAGGTGATAATGAAGCCTCCGCCTGCCCCGAACAGTCCTCCGACTAATCCAAGAATTATACCTGCCCCGATAATGATGATTTTTTTGTATTTGTCGGGAACTTTCTCGAGTAAAATCGCTAATTTTGGTTTTCCTAATTTCCCATTTTCGGTTTCTTTCCTTTTGATTCCGCGATAAACAAAAGTGGCTCCGATAATAATCTGGAAGTAACCAAATGAACTTGCAAGCATCTGTTCTGATGCCGCCGCAATGGTAAAAGCAATCCAAGCTCCTAAAATGGCAAATCCGAAGGAAATGATCCCCATAGTTGCTCCCATTTTAAAATCGACATTTTTGTGCCGAGAATACAAATAAGTCACCATTCCCGCACCAACAACATCAATAAGAAGGCTAGTTCCCAGGGAGGTAACAATATTCAACATCATAACGGTATAAAGAATGGGAACCACTAAATTTACAGCTGAAATACCAGTAAAACTGGAGGCAATACCGAGAAGAAGCCCGATTGCTATCAGCATTATAATAAGAATTGTATCCACTTTATACACCATTTCAATTGCTCTTTCATTATTCAGATTTGAAAAGTCGGGACATAATTCGGGCGGATACCTCAATGAAAATAGCGAAATAGACCCGAATTCGATTAAATACTTTTTTTATCTTTACATTCAATAAGGGTTTCAAGAGAATTTGTAGAATGATTCTTAAGGTAGAACTGAGAGAATTGGCTCCAAAGATTTCATAAGGTATGTCCACATCAATTGTGGCATTATCAATTCTACCAGGCATGGTATCTATCCATTCCAAAGCGTGCCGATTCGTTTTAATAATTGCGCTCATAAGCGGATGTCGATTAAAAATAACGGAAATTTGGACTTTTTGAGAGCCAATCAGATGTAGAAATCGTTTCATTTCAATAAAGGTATGGATTTGCATTTTCTGAGTGCGTTTTCGTACGCCAGGGGCTTCCCCAAAGCCTTGAAAAAAATAGTAGCCATCACGATTGAATTGGTATTTCCTAAGCCCGAGCCCCCCGTGGGTCATATAGTAGAGACCATTTATGCGTGAACTAATAAATTCAAAGAGATGGATCTTTCGGCCCCGCCGTTTGGATTCAACATATAATTGGTCAAATATCGTATCAGGGGTATAGAATCTGCCTAAACAATAGGCATTGAGGCATTCCATCTCGCCTCTTTTTATGCCATTGATCTGAAAAACCCCATGCATTTCATCAAATTTATTCCAATCTTTCTCGTATATTAGACCTTTTTCGTTGAGTTCATCATAAAAGTCAGTATCAGGGAAGGGTGTAGCAATTCCGAATGCGGCGTACATTTGGCCAATCTTCTTCCCATAATCAGGAAATCGCTTTATCTCTTGTTTAGTGTGCCATGGTAATCCGATGACATATGTTCCCCCAGCCACGCCCTTATTGTCCCGTATGGTCTGCACCGCCTGCTGTTGGAGGTCCATCGTAAGTGTGGCTTTCTTCGTTCTTTTCAAATCCTGTTCGCTGGGACTTTCAATGCCCATGCAAAATTTATTAATTCCGGCTTGACACATTTTCGCCATAATTTCGGGATATTTGGCTACGCGCCGACACGTGACCATCGCATTAAAAGAGATTTTATGCTTTAACGTTTCTTGGAATTCTAACAGGGCATCGAGAATTTGGTCCAAATGCTGAGGATTGCCCATAATGTCTGGATCAGCAACGAGCATATGAATCGGGCGCTGCTTATGCAATTGGTAGATTTCCCGTAATTCTGTAATGATATTCTCCGGAGAGCGAAAGCGAATATAGCTGTTTGACATGCGCGGTTCGCAACAAAATGTACAGGTCCCGTAGCACCCCCGGGAGAAAGAAATCTGATCCGCCGTTTTGTCGGGAGCATAGCTGAACCGATAAAGATAAGGTTTCCAGCGGAGATGCCGTGCGGGGAAAGGAAGAATATCTAAATCTTCTACTAAGGGGCGCTCAGGATTATGAATTATTTTTGATCCATCTTTATAAGATACCCCGAGAACGCCTTCAGGTGAAACGGTGCCCTGTTCCACAAGTTCGCGCATCGTGAATTCGCCGTCTCCTCGGACAACTAAATCCACCTGTGGATAGGACAACAACGCCTCAGGAATGGCCGTTGGATGAAAGCCACCCATTACCGTAGCTTTCACACCACACTCTTTCGCAATTTTGGCAAGTCGTAATCCATCCCGATGCTCAGTGGCGCTCATCGAGAACCCAACTACATCGGGCTTAAATTTATTTACATAAGCCCGAAAAAAAGAATAGGAGAAGTGGTCAATATCGTGGTCAATGCAATGCACTTCGGCAATATCCTCTACGCATGCCGCTATGTATTCCATACCTAGCGGAATTAATGCTCCAACAATAATACCGAGACCCGCCGCACCTTGCGGTTTGACCATTAACACCCGTTCATACGTCATTTGAGAACCACCACAACGTCCACTCTGTCACTTCCCTCATAAATTGGGGCGCAGATTCTTTTAAATTGGTTCAACATGGAAAATCTCGTCGGGTTTCCTATATTTCGCCAAAAACTCAATTAATTTATGAGAGATTCGCGACATAATCATTAATTCTGTAAAGTTTATTTTAAATCCATTTTATTAGCCATAATCATTAATTCTGTAAAGTTTATTTTAAATCCATTTTATTAGCCAAAAAAGAGAAGGAAAAAGAATCAAAATAATTTTTAAGAATAAAATTAAAAAAAAAGAATTAGGCACGGCAACAAGGGCAAATACGTTTGGAAAACGGTAGGTTTTCTGAGGGGTGGGATCCTAAAAAAAATTATGAAACGCTGGATAGGGGATTCTGGCTGGCTCGTTGCTGTTGAATTTTGAGTTCGAGTTCTTCGATAGAAATGGCATTGAATATTTTTTTCCGCCGTAAATCGTCGACGGTGCCGAGAATTTCCACTTTAGATTCGCGTCGTACTATTTGGGCCCGATTGACGAGGGAGGGAAGAAAAAAGTAGCCTTGTTCAATATTTAAAGCTAAAGTGACAAGGCTATTCTCCAGGCTGGTGAGCTTCTTCATTTCTTCGCGCGCCGTGGTTTCGACCATATGTGGCCAGAGTAAAGAGGTTTCAAAGGCGAGATCTATGATAGCATCTGCTGTTTTGAAGGGGGTTATTGCGCCTTTCCAATCCTTTAATGCATCATCGTATTTTGCCTCAAATAGTCTAACAAATTTATCGAGAGAAGTCCGAACGCTTTCGGTCGGAGAGGTAGCAAGCATTAATGCCGCGCGTATTTTTTCGCCATCTTTCAATAAAATTTTGAAATGGGCGTAATTCAATTCAAAGCCCTGTTCTTTTTGAAGTTCTCCTACTTGTGGAAGTTTGTCTGTTGGACCAGCCGGAGATTTAATTTCCGTCTGGAAAGCCGAAATAGCCGTTAAGAACCCGCTAATAAGATCTGCGTCGAAGGTCACTTCTCCAAATGAGTGTTGAAAAAGACAACTCCCTGAATGACTATGAATTACTAGAACGTGTTGCAAATTGACAATATCCGCAAATTTCGATGCTATCTTTTCCATCCGCGCCAGTCGCCGTCGTCGGCGAGGTGTGACCACTCCTTGACGATAAGTTAAGTATGATCCAATAATGATAGCGAGCGCAATAGCGATATACGGTAAAAATCCTAGAATTAATTTCATCCAGGTCATTATGGTAATTTGAGTATCTGCCGCATAAAGAGCCGCGGTAGTAGTTCCTGATCCTTCATATTTTACAAGGAGGCTGAATGAATCGAAGGCTGCCATTTCGGAGGGAATTTCAATTTCAATAAAGGCATAACCTTGGCTGTCCGTGGTAGCTGTTCGCGTAATTTTATTATTTATATCGAAAATTAAAGTGAATTCTATCGTTTCATTAGCTAGTCCCTGGTGGGTCTCGTTGTTTAGGAGCCGGGCTTCAAGCTCGATGATACTCCCAACCATAACTTCGGCGGGAAGCTCAGATGTAATCTCCAAGGAGATATTATATTTAGGACCTATTGCTAATGTGGTAATATTTGAATTTCCCAAAATTTTTGAAGTTTCATCGAACACAGCCTCAAAAAGAAGGATATTAATTTGGTTAGGGATGGGCGATAAATAATAGGTGGCAATACCTGAACTATTGGTGAGTTTTATATCTAAGATTCCTCCTTTAGGGAGAATTCCTTCAAAAAAGGAGATATTAAACAGAATCGGATAATTGATTAAATACGTATTATTTTCCAACATTAAAGTTGCAAACAGATATAAGTCTTGTCCAGTTCGGTATTCATTTAATGTATAGTTATTTAGTAATAATTTAGTATTATATTTGGGTAAAATTGGAATCAGTTTGTAGCCCGCGGCGGGATCAATTTTTTCCGTTCCTTCATATGTGGCATTGATCCGGATTTGATCTGTTCCTTCAGGAATTTCAGAATAATGATAAGTTGCAACACCCAATTGATTGGTAAATCGTGATTCAACAAAAGAAGTTACGAGGGCGCCTTCATACCAGCGCGAAATATTAAAATCAACTTTTTTATTAGCCATTACGGTTCCATTCTCAAATCGCAGATTGGCATAGATATAAAAGCTATGCCCGATGCGGTATTCGGTGGAAGTCGAATTAGTGAGTGTTAACGTTGAATTTTCTTTGCTCATGACATTTAAAGTTAAATTGGTGGTATATATTGCATAATCGCGTCGCGCCACAGATGTTATCGTAATATCATAAGTATGCGTTCCTAGAATCCCCCAGTTCGGCAATGAAATGATGCTCTCGTACTGCCAGA
>CAYGYC010000319.1:0-5344 GCA_964353755.1 uncultured archaeon
CTTTCTCAGGTATAAGACGTAACACATTTCCTACATTTAATAAGGTAGATAAATGCCGTTTTCCCCTAATTTTTAACTTTCCTAAAAAAATGGCACTGAAACTGGACATCTGCCGACTGGAAAAGTTAAAAAAATTCCCTAAGGGCGCTGTAATCTCTATAATCGCATCGGTAATTTTCCCCTTCTCGATCTTATACTGCCCATTTTTTTCCAGAATAAAATGCACTACCCCTGCTTTGGGAATTTCCAAATTGATTCTGAAATTTATTTTCTTTATTTTTTCCTTCCATTTAGGATCCTTTAATTTCTCTTCTGCGAGGGAATACAGTGTATCCATCAGCATTCCTATCATATTTTCTCTTTCTTCTTCCGTAAAAACTACTTCTTCAACCATATCCTATTTACCTCTTTTACACCATTACGTGACTTTTTAAATTTTTAAATAGTTATTTCAAGAGATTAATAATTTAATAAACTTTATAGAATAAAAAAATTAAAGTAAAGACACAATATAAAGGAGTTTGAAGACACAATATAAAGGAATTTAAAGACACAATATAAAGGAGTTTGAAGAATTATGGTAAAATTTATGACAGATGCTTGGGCAAAAGAATATTGCAAAGCGTTGAATAATAGTAAAGCATATGAACAAGCCGGCAAGGGCTGGAAAGGTGATTTCCAATTTGTAGCAGAGTATGAAGGTGGAAAAGTAGTCAAATTATACATCGATCTCTTAGATGGCAAATGTCGAAAAGCTCATGAAATAAAAGGCGGCCCAGAGATGCAAACTGCCTTTGTGATGAGTGGACCTTATGCGAATTGGAAACTAGTTGCTGAGAAGAAACTAGATCCTATTCAAGGTTTAATGACTGGAAAGTTCAAATTGAAAGGCGACATGGCTATGATTATGCGCTACACGAAAGCCGCGGTGGAAATGGTTAACTGCATTATGGCTGTGCCAGGAACGGAATTATAACTTATTTTCTTTTTTTATTAATGGAGGACAAATCAATGTGGTTTTTTAAGAATCCGTTTCTTATATTTGGAGAAGGCGCTTTGGATTACCTCGAGCAAGTTCCGATGAAAAAGGTCTTCCTTGTGACTGATAAAATCATGCGCGATCTTGGCTTTGTGGATAAAGTAGTAAAAAAATTGAAGGATATTCCCGTTGAAATTTTTGATGAAGTGGAGCCAGACCCCTCCCTACAAACGACAATCAAAGGGGCTAAACTTTGCCAAGAATTTGCGCCCGATTATATAATTGGGCTTGGCGGCGGATCGGTGATGGATGTAGGGAAAGGGATCTTCTTTCTGTATCATTATCCGGATCAAGCGCTTGATTCCATCAATCCATTCGTGCCCTATGAGGAATTGCATACCAAAGCCAAATTTATCACGATTCCAACGACCTCGGGCACCGGAGCTGATGTTACTTGGGCAGCAGTTTTAACGGATACTACCCAAAATCGGAAAATTACCGCCCCCTCGCGACAAATTATCGCCGATATTGCCATTATTGATCCCATTTTTCCTACAGAAATGCCGCCTGCGCTCACTGCGGCTACGGGATTAGATGCCCTCACACACGCTATAGAAGCCTATACTTCTCGGTGGCGCAATGATTATTCCGATGCCTTTGCGATTAAAGCCTTAGAATTCATTTTTAAATACTTACCACGCGCTTTTAAAAATGGAAAGGATGCAGAAGCACGGGAGAAAATGCACAATGCAGCTACTATGGCTGGGCTCTCATTTGGCAATTCTCAAGTATCAGCGGCTCATTCCATTGGGCATACGATAGGCGCATTAATGCACAAACCTCATGGGTTCTGCGTCGGCGTGGCACTCCCCTATGTGATGGAATTTACGCGAAATAATTCACCGGAAGTCGTTGCACAATTGGCAGACATTGGTCGGCGGGCGCTTTTACTCACGGGCACCGATAAAGACATCGCCGAGCAGCTCATCTTGAAAGTCCGGGCGCTCATCAAAGAACTGAAAGCACCCACCACTATCCCCGAGCTGGGCATTTCCAAAGCGGACTTTGAAAAAAATATCGCCACGTTAGTGAAATATACTAATGAGGATTCCAGTATTTCGATGACCAACCCCAGCCCCACTATTGAGCAAATTGAAAAATGGTACCAATACATGTGGAAGGGAAAACGAATCGATTTCTAACCTTTTTTTCATCTTTTTTTTGTAAAAATTAGTGAAATTTCGCGGATTAAGACACATCCGATTGCGGAAGATTACTCACATAAAAAAAAGGAAAATATACTACTTATTTGATACCACTCCAGCCCTTTTTAAGGGGTTCTGGAAGGCTCTGTTTCCAGTCAGAATCGGATTGTGACGAGGCTTTCATTTTATCGGCAAACCCTATTTTCGGATAGGCCTGCGGATTTGTTTTTTCTAAAACTTTGCGAACATTGCCAAAGTTTCCACTAGTGACTTGACTTCTATCACCATGAACGAGTTTCAACGAAGTCATTTTTTCAATCGATTTCGGCCATTTCGCGACTTTTGAACCCGTGATATCAATTTCTTCTAGTTTTACACATTTTAACAACGATTCAGGAAATTCGGTTAACCCTTTTGTCTGTGCAACATTTAACTTTCTCAGATTCACTAAATTCCCGATATTATTCGCGAAGATATTCGCATCTAGATTATTCCCCTGTAAATTTAGTTCTTCTAACTGCAGTGATTTAAGAATATCTGCCAATGGAAATGGCACATCTGTATGCCAATAGTCAATTCTCAATCTTTTAACTGATTTCGGGATAGGTGGAAGCACATCAAGATCTACACCGCGAAGGGCCAGCGCTTCCAGCGATTGACAGTCCGCCAGTTTATCGGAGACATGCTTGATGCTCCCCTTACTGTATTGATCGCGGGATAAGATTAAACTTTTAAGCCCTTTCAATTTTCCAATCGGTGCCAGTTTTTCCCCGTCTATCTGTAAATTATGTATACGTATTTCTACAATGCGTTTGTTTTCAACTTTCACCTTATCATTAGCATAATCTAACTGAACGCGTGCGGAATCTTCAAGTTCGCGTATGGCTGTGACATCTTCAGCTACTACTTCCGTTCCGTAATGTTTCATAGTCCCATCCTGAGCCCTTTGTGCCATGATGGTAGATTTATTCCTTTCATAGAACTCCGATGTTCCTAATGCACCTCCAGGTACAGGTGCCCCTGGCATTGAATACTCACTCATTTGCCAATTTGGAGGCACCGTGCCACAAGCGGGACATTTCGTATTTGATTTCCACATAGTACTACAATTATAACAAACCAGCTGGCTTCTCTGACACTTAGCACAAGTCATTTGTCTCATAGCATCAACTTTATTACAAACTTGACATTTTGGAATAGGCATTTCATTTATCCTCCTAATTTCTATCTTATTCATCATTCTAATTAATTCTATAAATGGTGTGATGTGTAACAATTTTCGATTAAATAAAGTTATTTGATTAGAGATTAATATAGTGCTTTTGTAATACCTGATAAAAAAGGAGAGAAAGAATGGGGTTGTTACCAATCGACACTTTTGCCCTCATAGGCATACTGAAAGATTTTCCGGAAATCGTCCTCGGTGGTGGTTCGGGGATTTAACCCGACCAGCACATCCATTTTGGCGAATTGCACTAATTTTTCAAAATCGGTTTTCCAAGCTTCTGAGGAAATGAGTTCCTTAAGCGTGGTGGGTATTTGGACATCCTTTAATAAGTCCTTGACCATTTTAACTAACACTGCCGTGGGATTATCTGCTTCAACGTTCAATGCTTCAAGAATATCGCGATATTTAGATTCACAAACGGGTTTATTAAACTCTATAACATAGGGGAGCATAATTACCACTGCAATTCCGTGTTCAATATGAAAAGCACCGCCTAATGCATGCCCACAGGAATGCCCAATTCCACAGCTTGAATTTCCAAATCCAATTCCCGCTAAAGAAGCGGCATTGTGCATTTTCTCTCTCGCCTCTGCATCCGTTCCATCTTTTACCGCCCGTGGCAGATATTTAAAAATCAATTTAATGGCATGAAGGTTCAGGGCTTCTGTAAAATCATTATTCAATTTATTCATCTCGGCTTCCACTGCATGAACCAGTGCATCCAACCCTGTGACCGCGGTGAGTTTAGGCGGCATGCCTGCGGGTAACAACGGGTCGAGAAATACAAATGACGGTAAAACTTCATACGATGCTAAGGCTACCTTTTGTCCGGTGGCTGTTTTTGTGACAACAATCCCCATTGTGTTTTCGGCACCTGTTCCCGACGTCGTGGGAATTAATACTAATTTTGCTTTTTGCCCTAATTTGAAAAACTGCACGGGATTAATATCAAACAATTTCTTATCCTCTCGTTCATACAAGAAGAAAATCCCTTTCGCTGCATCCATTACCGAGCCACCTCCATAGCCAACGATGAGATCCGGCTTGAATTCTCGAGCCACAGCACCCCCTCGCTCAATGGTGGTATCCTTTGGATCGGGCTCGACCTCATCAAAGACCTTACTTTCCTTCTTTTTCAGTTGACGTGATAGCTTCTCTCCTAGTAGTTCCCACACTCGTTTATCCGTCACAATCAGAATTCGTTCTTGTCTAAATCCTTTCAGTTCTTTTACACAGCCTTTACCATGATAAATAACGGGTATTTTAATCATGTTCAGCGACATAGGTCGTCCTCTTCGTTTCGGTTTTCCGAATTTAATTTACTCAAGTCCTATTACAATGGTTTTTTTTCGTTTTTATCATTTACCATTAAAATAAAATTTTATATCCAGAAGGAAATAACTGATAGTCAACGTGAGGTTGAGATAGAATGAATGGATATTTAGGAAAACTATTGCAAGTTGATTTAAGTAAGTCAAAAATTCAAGATTATGCGTTAGATCCGAAGATAGCGGAAAAGTTTATTGGTGGTGCTGGAATTGCGTGTCGACTCATCTATGATCGGGTCGATAAAAATACCGATCCGTTAGGTCCCGCGAATCCATTAATGTTTATGACTGGACCTTTAACGGGTACTAATATTCCTACGGCAGGGCGAACCATTGTTGCCGCAAAGTCTCCCCTTACCAAGGTTTGGGGCGAATCGGCTTGTGGAGGCACCTTCGGGGCATTCTTACGATACGCCGGATTCGATGGCATATTAGTGGAAGGAAAGGCGCCCAAACTGGTATATCTAGTGATCAAAGACGGATCTGCGAAAATCTCGGATGCGACTCAGCTCAAGGGAAAAGAAACCTTTGCAACGCAAAAGTTACTTGAAAAAGAATTAAAGGATGAAAAATTTCCTCCAAAAGTGGCATATCGCTTACAGAA
>CAYGYC010000320.1:0-5338 GCA_964353755.1 uncultured archaeon
TTCAATCGCAATTGGCATTTCCAATGATGTTTGTCGATGAAGAATTTATATCGAATGAATTAATCGATCAAGAAATTGAAGAATTAGTCCGAGAGGGGTAAAAAATGCCGGATATTGAAAAAACGCGTAAATATGTTAAACAGGTGGCTGATTATAGAAAATGGGTGTTAACCCCGCAAAAAGAATTCTTGGAGGGGCTAATAGAAGGCTTGGCAGTCAATTTAGAACGCTTTGGGTATCGATCCTGTCCCTGTCGTGAAGCTTGGGCCGATAAAGAAAAAGATAAAGACATCGTCTGTCCCTGCCAATATGCCGAACCGGATATCAAAGAATATGGGCATTGCTATTGCGGGTTATATTTTTCTAAAGAATATCTAAAAAAGGGTGGAAAACCCAGAAAAATCCCTGAAAGACGCCCGGTAGAAAAAATACCTTAGAAATCTCTGAAATCTTTTTTTTGTTTTTTTATTTAGGTTAATCACTTTTCTTTTGAAGGGGACTAACCAGAAGATTTTTGGCAGTCTCCCCGCTTAGAGGCAGATTTTTCCCGTTAATTTCTACGAGCAATGTCCCATCAAAAGATTTTTCGATAATCTGAATTTTCGTTCCTACTTCAATACCTACCTGATATAATTTCTTCAAAAAATCGGAACTCTCATTTTCGATACGCCAAACCTGCACTTGCTGAGGCGGTGAAAAAGAATTCAATGGATAAAATTCATTCGTTTCCTCTATATTTGAATTGGATATTGGATTACCATGAGGACACACATTTGGATTTTCCAATACCTTGGCTATTCTATCAGTAATTGTATCATCCATAATATGTTCAAATTTACAGGCATAGTCGTGTACTTCGGAAGGATTCATTCCTAAAATTTTAACAAAGAGTGCTTCCGAAAGTCTATGCCTCCGAATTATACCACGCGCGTGGTTTAGTCCCTCTTCGGTTAGTGTAATTTCCCCATATTTTTCATGGGTTATTAATTTTCTAATTTCTAAGCTTATGAGCAATTTGTTGATTAAAGATGGCGAACAATGGAGCGCATTTGCTAAATCAAGACGTTTTATAGATTTCTGTTGGTGGATTTCGTATAATTTTCCAATAAATTCAAGAATCTCATCTTCTTTTTCGGATAATGGTCTAGTGGATTTTATAGTTTCGGGCTCTTCCGGCAATTTTTTATTTGTCATAGGATCCTCGCATTCCTTGTCCATTATAATCTTCACATTTCTTTAATAAAAAATTTTACTTTTAAAAATTTCTTTTTTTAAACCATAAAAAAATGTAAAATTGGATGGGATTTATATTTAGAACATAATAGTCAAGAATAACATGAGAATTAAGCCTAAAAATAAGCCTATAGTTGCCTCATGTTCGTAGCCATGTTTATGAGATTCGGGAATTAATTCGTCCGAAGTGATATAGATCATGGCGCCTGCCGCGAAACATAAGAAAAAGGCTAAAACTAAGTGCGATAAAAATTCTAAAAGAAAAATGGCAATGAAGCAGGAAAGCGGAGCAGCTAACCCCGCCAATGTAGTTAAAAACATGATTTTTTTTCGTCCATAATTGGCTTGCATTAAAGGAGCTGCAATGGCAAATCCCTCCGGAATATGATGAAGTGCGATGGCAAACGCCAAACTAATCCCTAATGAAGGAATAGCCAAAAACCCAGCACCCATCGCTATACCTTCCGGTGTATTATGAATTATCAAGCCTAAGGCAAGTAAAAACCCTGAAAACTTTATTTGCCGTTGGAATTCGACTTTATGAGGACAAAAACATCCTTGTTCGGCTTTACATTTCCCATCCTTTTCTATAAATGGACATTTCGCCCATTTATTTTTATCTTCCCAATGGCAGTCTTTGCTAAAATTTCGTTCTTCGCATTGCTTTGTCTTTTTGTTATGGTTGCTGTATGCATGGGCATGGGGAAGCATTTTATCTACAAATAGAAGAATTAACATGCCTGCACCCACTCCCCCAATTGTAGTCATAGCTATAACCGAAGCGGATTCCTCTAATTTTAATAAGACGATTCCTTCATTAATTAGTCCCAAAGTTGCAACGGCTAGCATTACTCCAGCGGCGAATCCAATAATCAAATCAAAATATTTCATTGAAAATTGCTTAAATATCCCAATAATTGCTCCCAGCCCTGTAGCCAACCCTGCTATCAAGCTTAATAAAATTGGTAACATAATTTCACTCATTTTAACCAATCCTCAGCTTTACTGACAAATACTATGTTATTCTTATATTTCAGACATTAAATCAAATATTTTTTATTTGTTAAATGCAATAATGATTCTTATCAATCCAACTTTCTTTGAATTTGACTTGTGTGCTTCTAATTGTTAGAACTAAATTGCGAATTTACCTAGGTAAATCCAAAGCTTCACTCTATGAAATTTTCCATAGTAAATTTAAATTTTTCTCTATCCGATTTAAGAAGATTGATTTAAGATTTTCTCTGAAATCGTTAGCATCTTACAATGTTAGTCTGACTTTTTACTCGGATTAAAATGAAGCTTCTATTTTTCAAGCATTTCCTAAAATTAAATTCTTACTTTAGGTATTTTAAACCGAGTTCTTTCTCGAATAATGCTTAAAAAAGGAAGGAAAGTTAATTTAGAAGTTGTTAATTTAGGGTACAATAGAATATCTCTCCAAGAATTTATCACCTTTGATCCTTTCTAGAATAACTATATCTGTAGTGATTCAAATTGAAAGAGCCAAAAGCGAAAAAACAGAAAGTGAAAGAGCAAAGCTTGAAAGAGCAAAAGACAAAAGATTTAGAATTAGAACCTAAAAAAGAGAAATCAGAATCTAATATAGAGAAATTGAAAATAGAGATTTACACATCACCGACTTGTCCTTATTGCCCAGCTGCGTTGCTAATGCTCCAGAAAGCCATAAAGATCTATGAAGAGGCCATAGATGTAGTCAAAATTGACATCACCTCTCCGGAGGGACAAGAGATTGCTGCCTTTTATACGGTTCAAGCCACACCGACTATTGTCATGAATGGAGCTGTTAAATTTCGCGGTGCGCCACCCAGTGAAACTGATCTCTTCGAGGAAATTGAAAAATTTTTAAGTGCCGAGGTGGTCCAAAAAGCCGCCAATAAAAAGAAGATACAACGGCGCGAAATTGATATGATGTATGGGTAAGCCAGTTATTTATTTTCAGTGAGCAGCTTAAACGTATTGATTAATTGTGGGGCGATTTTTTCTTTCCTTGAGAAAAGTTTTAAGACATGATAGCAGGAAGGGCAGTAAGTGGTCAAAATATCTCCCTGAAAGTCATTCACTCGAATTCGGGCGATTTTCTCAATCGTTTTTTCTATATGCATAATTCCCATTCCGCCTCCACAACACCAATGCTTTTCATTCTGCATTATTTTAAACCCGCTATCTGTCAAAATCTTCTCCACTTTCGGGATAACATCTTCATAGCCACGATATAGTAATTGGCACAAATGCTGAATGCTAAGGGTTTCCGATCGTTTATTTTTCAATGGTTCCAATAAGTCGGCGATATAAATCAATTCTGGTTTTATTCCAGGATAAAAATTCTTGAATAAATCATAGCACGCCGGACATACACAGATGATTTTTTTGTAGCCTGAATTAAAAATTCTCAAATTTTTTTCGATGAGCGTTTGGAGTATCTCCGTTTCACCGGAATCAATGAGAGGAATTCCACAGCAAATTTCTCGTTCTAACACGGTGAAATCAATGCCTTTTGATAATAAATACTCAATGGCATTTCGCGTATAATCGGGGACCTTAATCGAGCTTAAGCATCCCATGAACAAGAGGGTCTCACTATCCTTTGGGACCTCCGGTGGAATTTTAAGGCGGTAATTCGATTGATTGAAAGGCGTATCATATTTCTTATACGATTCAATCATGATTTCCGTCGTTTTTGATTTGAACCCCGCATTATGCAATAATCGCTTTAAATAATATCGACTATTCGATGTCTTACATCCATTACAATGAACGCAATTGAAAAGTTCTATAAACTTGGTTGGACTTACCGCAAACAACCGTTGAAAGAGGTACAGAAAGCAAGCTAAATCAGGTTCTATGAAATGATCCGGATCGACTTCTTTGGTCGGACATAGATTTCGTTCTTTAACTTGCTTATACTTCTTATAATCAATGTCCATCTCAATTTCCGGTTGCGGATCCACTTCTGCATTCCTCTGTATACCTAATTAGTTATGATAAACTACTTTAATCAGAAAATGTTTTTATGTTCATAGGCAATTTTATTGGGTGAATTGAAATCCTATCCAACCAAAAATCCTCCAATCTATTGAAAGAATATAGGGATCCCCAATTAAATCAAATTGGAAGTGACTTATTAAAAAACCTAAAGGGGAAATTTAAAACAAATTTGATAGCTTTAGTCTTTTATGGTTCACGGATTCGGGGAGATAACTTTCCTGAAAGTGATTTGGATATATTAATAGTGCTTCAAGATTTTGATGATATAACCAGCAGACTTATCTCCACTATCTGCGGAGATTTAACCAGAAAATATTTTATAAAACTTAGTCCTTATATTGTTGCAAAAAATGAAATTGCCCCAAGGATCCTTATAACTAATAACTAATAAATTAAAGAAATTGGCTTTAGAAAGCATATGATTGCGAAAGAGAAGAAAATTATAATTATAATTAATCATAGAACCTTTTTAACGCTTTTACGGCATTTAAAGTGATCCATTTGCTGGGTTTGCCTTTCCGTTCTATATTTACCCGGAATCGTCCATTGAAAGTAGTTTCAAGGAGCCATTGCCCTTGGGCATCTTGCTTTGCTTTCACTAAATCGAAGGCTTCTTGCATGCGTTTATCCCTATAGCCTAAATTTGTTAGTAATCCTAAGATTTCCAAGGCATCGGTGTTCCACAGAAGTGGAAAACCGAAAGATAGCCACTGGCTTTTAGAAACACTACTTAAATCATGGCTCCTCTTATAAATGCGATGCTTAAGCATATATTCCGCTCCACTTTCAATGGTTTTTTGCACTTCACTTGATCTTTGGGCTATCGGAATTTCCGCCAGTGCTTTTAATGTCTTAACAACTCCCATGTGGCAAGTATGCGTGCCCCAGCATTTTGGATATCTATCATAAGGCCAACCTGTTGGCGGCTCTTCGATCGCGTCATCGAAGCGCTGATATCTAGTTATCCAATTGATTCCTTGTTGTACTCGAGCATCTTCCAAAAAGCCCAGCCGAATCAAACTCCAGACCATATTTCCCGTTAAACAGGGTAAAATTTTAGCATGATCCCCACCACAACCATCTTTTGCACCAAAAT
>CAYGYC010000321.1:0-5329 GCA_964353755.1 uncultured archaeon
CGATTGGAGAGTGACAGAGAGAATTTAAAAAGGGAACGTAGAAAATTAGAAGAAGAAGCAAGGAAAGTTAAAGAGCCGCCAAAAGAACGAATAAAATCCAAAACGCCCTCAAGGTATTAAACCCGTTATAGATATTTCAAAATTACACGGTTAAAAGAATATTAGATAGCTAAATGTTTCTCTTTTTAACGAAACCTTTTAACTCCATGAAATAGTGAAATTTAAATATCACCTTTTTAAAAAAAGGGAATGAATCATATCAAATTCGATGGGTGAGAAATTTTGCCTAAAAAAACACCTCCTCCAAAGCCCATGAAGCAACCACAAAAAAAGAAACCTAGAATTGAAGAGGAAGAATTCGAAGAGGAAGAACCCGAAGAAGAATTTGAAGAGAAGTTCGAAGAAGGCGAAGAAGATATCGAAGAAGATTTCGATGATGAAATTTAAATTACTCTATTAAATCAATTCGATATCTTTTTTCCCTTTTTTTTATTTTCTATTACTGAAATATCGTCCTTACTAGTAGATTTTCTTTCCACTAATAAACATCCAGGCTAGGAATGGTTTAATCTCCACGGTTTTAACAGGTGTTTGGGAGCAGAGTTGAAGTATCTCTTCAGGCGTGTAACTTGCTTTGATTGAACCTAAAGGTTCTTGAATCTGTTTCAAGGGTTTAGGGACCACGATTTTGGTGGCGAAAGTGAATAAGCCATAGAAAAATTTGCGAGAGTCCCGTCGAAAATCAAAAATTAGAAAGACAGCACTTGGTTTTAGAACACGATAAAACTCATTCAAAATTTTATGTGGATTTGTCCAATGGTGAAGCGAAAGTGTACTGATAAGAAAATCTATGGAATTATCTGAGAATGGTAACTCTTCTGCGTTACTAATTCTAAATTCAAGCTTTTCGAAATTCTTTTCCACTGCTCGTTTTTTGGCTTTTTCAAGGATAGTAGAGGACAGGTCCATGCCAATTAAATGTAGGTTAGGAAATTGTTCAGCAATTTGGACAAGTAAATGGCCTGATCCACAACCGACATCCACCAATGTTCCAGTGGGCGCATATTTTTTCAATTCTTTGATTACTTTCCGGCGTAATAATTTGAAAGGAAAAAAATTTTGCATGCGTTCAAAAGCATTGACAACGGCTTCATCCTCAAGTCCCTCTAGGCTGGGGGTCCGTTCATTCTTTTTTCGAGGATAACCGAAAATAATAAGTAAAAAGAGAAGGATTCCGAGAATCCCTAAAAAATAATACCAGAATACCATAGGAGTCAGAACGAATTATTTGGGTAAATATTTAGAGGGGTCGCCTTTATACACTTTTTCAACGGTTTTATTAGCTCCTGGGGTATCCAACTCTATATTTCGCTTTAAATTCTTGGGTTCATTGAGTACTTCGTCAAAAATTTCATCTTGAATTATAAGTTTCATTACTTCAGAGGATCCTGTCCAAATTGTGCTAAGCCGGGCGTCTCGAAAAAGCCGTTCTATAGGAAAAACATCAGTGTAGGCAATTCCACCAATGATTTGCATTGCATCATAGACTGCCTGGTACCCCGCTTCTGTTGCGTATAATTTTGCTTGTGAGATGACCTTCCGCAGTTCTTTATGAGAAATATTAGCACCGCCCGCGGCGGCGTCTGCCATGCGCGCAGCGCGATAGAGCAAACCCCGAGCAGCATCCAAGCCGGTCATGGCGTCACAAACTTTAAAGTTAATCCCTTGGAACATTCGGATCTTAAATCCAAAGGCTTCACGTTTGTCTGCATATCGAATTGCCACCTCCATGGCGGCCCTCGCCGTGCCGATAGCACCTGCTCCCGAGGTTAAACGCTCAGGAACCATCATCGTATTAAATAGATGGCGTCCTCCATTCAATTGTCCAACGATCCGGTCTTCAGGTATTTCTACGTTTTTCATAACGATTCGAGCAGCCCCCATACCCCGGAATCCCAAGACCTCATACTGTTCTTCCACCTGAACTCCATCATTCCGTTCCACAATAAAGGCAGTTAATGATTCGTGGGGCTTTGCTTTCAGGTCGGTTTTGGCATAAACAATGAAGAAATCTGAGCCTTGTCCACCTGCCACGAACCGCTTTTCTCCATTCAAGATAAATTTATCACCTTTTTTAATGGCGGTGGAAATCGTGCCATAAAAGTCAGATCCACCTCGTGGTTCTGTCAAGCCTTCGCCGGATACTTTCTCACCTTTTATGATTGGGGCCAAATATTTTTGCTTCTGTTCTTCTGTCCCGAATTTATTTAAGGCTTCTCCCACTATACTGACCATCACGTAAGAACACCCTAATCCAGCCCCCAGAACCCCTACTTCTTCGCACGCGGCAAGTTCTGTAACCCAGTCTAAGCCACGTCCCCCGTATTTTTTCGGGAATCGTAAACCCAGTAAATTCTTTTTTGCGGCGGCTTTAACGAAGTCATACGGATATTCAACTTGTTTTGCATCCATTTTGATGAGAAGTTCAGGTTTAATGTCGTCACGAACAAAAACTCTTACTTCATCTCGCACTTTTTTTTGTGCTTCAGTCATTAAAATATCAAACATTTATTCATCCTCTTAGATTTATGCATTTTTTACTATTTGTACGATGATCTCCCATGCTTTTAAAGTCCTATCTATAGCTTCCGCATCATGTGCCATCGAAACATACATCCGGGTGCCTGCAAGCGGATAGATCCCATTGATAATGAGGGCGGCTTGATATTCATCCGCTAATTGGCGACGTAAATTAATTTGATTCAAAGCATCTTTGTCATCAAGGCGCACTGCTAAAAATGATGTAGTTTCATAATGTATAATGGATTTAAAATTATAGACAAAGAAGGGTAGATTGGATCGTTCAAAGATATCATTCATTCCTTGTGTGATTTTATCTGCGGCAGCTCCGGCTTTTTCAACCCCGTTTGTTTCCTCAAGAAATTTCAAGGTCCAGTAGCATGCGGCAGTTGTAATCGGATTGGCAGCTAAAGTGCCTCCAACGTACGCCCGTTTCTTTACACCCTCAATACCCGCAGCGCATACGCTCATAATATCCTTTCGACCGCCCACCCCACCCGCAGAAGGATACCCATGCCCTAGAATTTTCCCTAAAGCCGTTAAATCGGGCTTAACATTACAATACTTCTGGGCGCCGCCCATATCCAAGCGAAATCCCGTAACCACCTCGTCAAAGATTAATAATGATCCAAATTGGTCACAGTATTCTCGGATTGTTTTATTCCAATCAGGTTTTACCGGATGTGTTCCTGATTCACCCCCAACGGGTTCCACAATAACTGCGGCGACACCGCCTTTCTCTTCAGCTTTCTCGAACGCCCGTCTCAATTTTTTCTCGTCATTCGGAGGGACTTCGATAGTATTTTTTAACGAATCCGTGGGAATGCCACTTGCTTCCAAGGGCCCAGTTCCGGGAATATGCATCCCATAGACGAACTGATCACTCCACCCATGATAGGATCCCCCCATCTTTATGATCTTTTGCTTATCTGTGAAAACGCGAGCAATTCTGATGGCAGCCATGCATGCCTCTGTTCCTGATTGCAGGAATCGAAAAAGCTCGATTGAGGGCATATGCTTTTTAATCAGTTTAATCGCTTTAATCTCATATTCAGAAGTTACGCCAGTACTAGGTCCTTTTTCCTGTATCAATTCGATTATCTTCTCACGAAGAGGCGGATAATTATGACCTAAGATAATAGGGGCACCACACATGAGGTAATCGATATATTCATTTCCATCTATATCCCATAATTTACAGCCCAATGCCTTATCCATTGTAATTGGAAATGGTTTATTCAGACTTAAGTTATGTTCAACCCCACCTGGAATACATTGCTTCGCTTCCTCAAAGGCTTCTTCCGATTTGGGACTTTGATCGCGATATTTTGCCATTATCTCCTTTACTCTGTCTTTAGGCAAACTAACGGGCGGATTGGTTACTATATTTCGCAATCGCCTTACTATTTCTTCATATTGCATATTTCTAAACCTTCTGTTTGTTTATTTATAATGGGAATTTCATCATTTAGGTTATATTAACCAATTTCGTGAATTATTAATTACACTATTTTACTTTTAAATTTGGAAATTAAAAGAATTTTCATTTCAGAAAGTTATTTTAAAACTCATTTTGTGGTGAGAAAAATTCTTTTAGTTAAGCTATCAGCAATTTTAAGTAGATAGTCTTAAAATTATTCTAATATTTTATCCAAAATTAAATTTGTTCTATTTTCTTATATGCTTTGAGAAGAACTTCAGGATCTAAATATAGACCAGTTTTTATGAGGGCTTCTAATAACATTTTAGCTTCGATTGCATCTATCTTGCTTAATTTGAGAAGTCTGAATAAGAGGAATAGACACCCAGGCTCAGTTTTAACCTGAACGACTTTAGCTATTGTTCTTGCCTCCTCATCATCTAAGATGGCAATTCCTTTGAGCTCCTTGGCAGTAACTATGGTTTCAGCTTCGCCTCTATGGATTTCTGGATATTTAAGGAGGCTTTCAATTTCATTTTGCATTTTAATTTCATAAACTTTTAACGTACCACTTTCCACTGCTTTCTTAATAAGCAAGGAATCTGGATATTTATCACCTTTAATTACAGTCTCAATGTAAACCTCTTTGGCTATAAATGCGTTAAATATGTCTAAAATTTGATTCAACCTGCCTATTTTAGAGAAATAGATAATTGGGGTAGCATTTAAAATGTAGATAGGCTTATTACTGTTCAAAAGCTTTACTCCATGCTTCATCTACATCTTCAATCGAAAGATGCACAGGTATCTTCTCGGCTTTAGCTATCTCGATTATCTCTCTAAGAGAGACACCGGCAATTTGAGCGGCCTTCCACAATGTACATTTTCTCTCCCTATACAAATCCATTGCTCTTTTCTTTTTAAGTTCTTGAAGACCTTTTGCCAAAATTTGCCTTGCTACAGTTGATTTATCTGACTTTTCTAGTGCGGTTAATTCCTCAATATCCTTATACATCTCATCCTCGACTCTTATTGTAATATTTTTCAATTTAATCACCGTATACAAAATACAGAATTGCATATTTAAATTTTTTTAAGAATAAACTCCAGACTAATACTTTTATTAATGAAGAAAAGATGTTCCTGTGGAGGAGAAAGGAGGCATCTAGAAAATGGATTCTAGAAACGCATTTTAGCAAAAACTTATTGTTAATTCAGAAGAAATATAAAAGTTTCTAGAAGTTTAAAAAGTTTCTATGACAAAGAATTTCTTGTTATGTAGATCTTTATCTATTTTCGGGAGGGATATAGTTGAGATTATCCGGTTTT
>CAYGYC010000322.1:0-5317 GCA_964353755.1 uncultured archaeon
CAGTGACCGTAGCAACGGCTTCATTCGCCCGTCCCTGACTGGAGTCGTGGGAGGAGCTTGGTGCGGCCGTCTCATACTGATAGAGTTGCTTGGGAGAGGAATCGAAGGCTGCAAAGCCAATGATGACCACATGCACGTGGGCTTTCCCTTTGGCTTCGCTTTCCCAGGGAAACGTCCCGTGCGCGAAGTGAATTTTGATCCCCCGCTCGAACAGAACCCGCCAAAGAACGCCGACTTGCTCGCCCTGGGTGATGCTGTTGGTGGAGACAAAAGCAACCCGGCACTGCGTACCTTGGATATGCGAAGCAGTCTTCACATACCAAGCGGTTACGTAATCAAGCAACCCGTGCCCCTTGATGTGACCGCAGACAAGGCGCATATCCTCGTTCTGGCCCGGATCCATGAACTGCTTTCCCACAAATGGCGGATTGCCAAGAACATAGCTGCACTTCCCTGGCGGGAGGATTTTCTTCCAGTCCAGGCGGAGGGCGTTGCCGCAAACAATCGTGGGGCTTTTGCGGAGTGGCAGGCGGACGTAGTATTCGCCGAAAGCCTCTGACAGGCGGAGGTTCATCTGGTGGTCCATCAACCACATCGCAACTTCCGCGATGCGCGCCGGCCACTCGCTGATCTCGATGCCGAAGAACGCGTCCACATCTACCTTGGACAGAGCATGGATGTCGAAAGCTTGCTGACGTTCGATATCCAGCGCTTTGAGTACCTCCACTTCCAGCAAACGAAGTTCACGGTACGTGACGACCAAGAAGTTTCCGCAACCGCAGGCCGGATCAAGGAAGCGTAGTTCGCCGAGCTTCTTGTGGAATTGCCGAAGCTGGTTCTTATTGCCCTTGACCCGTTGAAACTCGGCTCGCAGGTCGTCGAGAAAGAGAGATCGAACGACCTTGAGGATGTCACGCTCGCTTGTGTAGTGCCCACCAACTTGGCGACGTTCGCGCGCGACCATCACACCTTGAAACAGGGAGCCGAAGATGGCGGGCGAGATGCACGACCAGTCGAATCGCGTGCACCCCATTAAGCTGTTGCGCATGTCCCGGTCAAAGTCGGCAAACCCGAGCTTCTCTGCGAAAAGGTCGCCGTTGACGTAGGGAAAAGCGGCCAGCGTCTCGTCGAGGTTCCTCTGGCGTTTTTCCAAGGGCGTGTTGAGCACCTCGAATAGCCGCGCAAGATGAAGCCCCAGGTCCGACCCGCCCGGTCTTGTGCGGTCCTCGATGTACAGCCGGAACGCCTCGCGGTCGAAAATGCCGGTGTCTTCCGCAAAGAGGCAAAAAAGGATACGTACCAAGAATCGTTCCAGTTCGTGACCGCGGTATCCGCCGGCCTCAAGGGCGTCGTGTAACTCGTCCATGATGGCGACGGCACGCAGGTTGATGGGGTCCTGATCCTGGAATCGGTGCTGCTGGTAGCCCGCAAGAAACGCGAACTGGTGGATATGACGGTGCAGGTCTGCAAGCAGAAACTCGATAGTCTCAACCCTGTGTCCGGCGAACAACGGCAGTGGACGCTGGTCTTCCGGCTCCAAGTCGTGCAACGCAATGCGGGCGAAGTCGGAGAGGATGACGTAGCGAGGAACGTCGTCCTCGCGTCGGTCACGCAGCAAATCTTGGATGTACTCGAAAGCCTGGGATTCGGCCTTGCCTAAGTCTTGCCCTCGGCTCTTGTGTTCGACCAGCAGCATGCCCCGCCAAAAGAGGTCGATGTGGCCGTACTTACCCGAGATTTGCCTCACCGGCTCCTCGAACGAAGCGACCGCGCGGCGGCGCATCCCGAACACCTCGAAGAACTCGTTCCAGAACGTCTGTTTCTCGCCGCTCTCGCTTTTCGCGGTTGCCCACTGGCTGGCGAAGCGGATGGCGTTTTGGCGGATTTCATTCCAAGAGATGGGCATGAACTGGTTCCGTCCTTGTCGATGGCTGGCTTTCACGCCGTTGTTGCAGCTACCCGATCAGTAGTATACCACGCATCCGTCTTGCGCCACCAGAGGGGGTGGGATAGCGAGTTTCGAAGCCAGCCGAGTCATCTCGCATGGCCGTCAAAGCGCGGCCAGTAGTTCGACTCCAATAGCCGTTAGATGGTTGCCCTTGAAAGGGCGACGATTCTGCCGATCTGGATTGTTCTCTCTCCCGCCGCCCGCTGGCCCGGGCGGACGGGTTCTCAGCCGGACGAGCTGTTCCGGCCGTGCATCTTTCGTGGGATTGAGCAGCTTGGATTCTGCGCCGGCCCTGGCAGAAGGCGCAACCGGCAGCATTAGGGCAAGCAACAAGGCGGTCGTTCGCATGGCAGGGCCCTCCGGGAGTCATGTCGTCGGCTCACTTCCCCGCGCCGACTACCCCAGACATTGTAGTCTGACCTGGAGGCGTCGGACGACCATAGGTCGTTCATCCAGGGGTCGTTCATCCAGTGATCGCGGCAACCGGGATTTCGCGGCGGCAACGTCTACATCGAGGGGCCGGCGGTTCGATTGCGAATCACCAGGACCCAACTTCGTGGACAAGCTTGGACATTCAGGTTCACTGCCGATGACCTCCGGATGGGCTAGGAATAGCTGATCTTTGGGGGCACCATTCCCGGCTTGTAGCGATTGTGATGCCGACGAGCTTCAGAAAGCGTGCGGGTCGTCCGGAGGTCGTGGCGGTCGACAAGAGCTTGGTCTCCGCCCGAGGCCCCTTGTGGCACAAGAGCGACCGGAAAAAGAAGCGGATTCCGAAAAAGCTTCGGGGTGTGGACCGGGAGAGCGACTGGGGTTACTCCCAGCACGACGGCTGGGTGCAAGGCTATAGCTTCGACGTGGTCGTCTCCTCGACCAAGGACACTACCGTGTTTCCTTTGTCGGGTTCGGCCGACACGGCCAGCGCCAAGGAAACTCAGACGTTTGACGAGAAGATTGATGACCTTCCCGAGGAGACGGAGACCGTCTCGGCCGACAGTGGTTACGACAGCAACCACCTGGGCGAACGCATCGAATGGACCGATGTAGGAAAGCGGACCGGCCGACGCTTCCTCTGCCCGGAGAACCGTCGCAACTCGAAGCCCGAGACGCGAACCAAGGCGAGGAGGCCTCGCGACGAGTCCCATCGGCGGCGTCTTCTGCGGAAGCGACACCTGCAAAGCCAGCGGGGAAAAGCCACCTACCGCCGGCGAGGCCAAACCGTGAAACCATTCAACGAATGGTTCAAGTCGCTGTTCGAGTTGAGTGATCGTGTGTGGCATCGTGGCCTGGAAAACAACCAAACTCAATTGATGGCTGCCCTGTTCGCTTACCAAACACTCGTCCGCTATAACCACCACCGTGGCTACGAAAACGGCCAGGTCCACTGGATCCTGGACATGCTATGAATTCCCGGACACCCTCACTTACTTCGGTGGATGGGCAACTTGGAACTCACCTCAGGATTGGTGGAGATTTGGAACGAAGCCCTTCCCGGAGAGCCGATGCCGATCGAATGAGTTGGAGGCAGGGTGGCATGCCCTCGGCCGGCGCAGCCGGGGTGGGCATGCTCATGACGGGCCGAAGGGCAGACTTGCACGAGAGTTGACCCACGCGGGCATGCCCACGCAAGCGAGGACATGCCACCCGCCGGACGGACATCTTACCCGCCGGTCGCGCGAACTTTGCCGTGAAGCTTGTCCGGGACAGCCGCTGCTTGCCGAATAGGCTCCGCACCGGAAAGATCTTGCTGGCCGAATTGGACTCGTCCCCTTTCCGTCTCGCCGGCTTCGTGCTTTTTTTGAGTGATTATCGGGGTCCGTGCGATTATGTATATAGTGCGGCGGTTGCCGGCAACCCCGTAGAGCGGAGGCGAGCAACTTTCTGAGACAAAGCGATCTGACGGCCGACGCGGAGTTGCTGCGTTTGGCTCAGCAAGGCTCCCGGGCGGCATTGGAGGCGCTCTATCAGCGCTATCTGCCGTCGGTGTGGCGGTACGTGTATACCCAGGTCCACGGAGATCGACACGCGGCCGAAGACGTTGTCAGCGAGACCTTCCTGGCCGTCGTTCGCGGCCTGAGAAAGCTGGCTGCCGACGGCGGGCCGCTCTACCCGTGGCTGATCGCAGTTGCCCGACACAAACTGGGGGATCACCGGCGAACAGCGCAGCGATCCGCAAGGAATCTGTAGGGGCCCGACTCCGATCTCCCCGCTCCTCACAATCTGAGCGACCCCCGAAGTTCCCTCGATGAAGCAGAGAGAAGAGTCCAAGTTGCCCGGGCCATGGCCGGACTCTGCGACGAGGAACGCCTGGTGCTGGAGTGGAAATACGTAGACGAACTGTCGACACGCGAAATAGCCGTCCGTACCGACCGAACGCAGAAAGCCGTGGAGAACCTGCTGTACCGGGCGAGGAAGTCCTTTCGGGCGATCTTTCGGCGGTGCCACGACTCGGCCAGCTAACGGCAGCTTACAGAGAAAGGGTGGTTCTGATGAGAGACCTGGAAAACGAACACGACCTTGGGGCATTGATCAAGGAGGGCTACTCCCCGCCGCTGCCTGAGAAACCGTTTGTTGAGTCTCTCCGGGCAAGCCTTTGCCGCGAGTTGCAGTCGCTGCCCGAGGTAAGCCAACGGGTGACGCGACGTCCACGACATCGGCCGGCCGCAGCGATGCAGCAGGTTATTGGGAGCGCGATGCGGCACCGACGTTTGGCCGTGGCAACCGCCGCCACGGTCGTCGTTACCTTGCTGGTCCTGCCTTTTGTTATTCCGCGTTCAACGGACCAGGATTCTGGCGGAGCCAACCTGCCTTCCGGCCAGGACAACATGGTGACCGCGGCACCCAAGCCGTCGAAGGAGCCCGTCAGGCCGCCGTCGGTCACCCCGGCCGGAGAGCGGCCCCTGGAGGAAGACGTGGCCGAGGCGCCCGTGATCGTGCGGGCAAGGGCGACCGCGCGGAACCAGGCCACCGTCGAGTATCGAGTGACCAAGGTGCTCAAAGGCAAGCTGACTGAAGATCTCATCACCGTGCAGATCCCCGAGGCGCTGGCAGGCGACCCATCCGACGCAAAAAAACCATACGCGATCGAGCAGGCAAAAAAGCGATACGCGATCGGGCAGGAAGTCATTCTGTTCTTGAGCAGTTTTCGGGAAACTGAGAAAGCGGTGATCTGGAATGCCAGTAGCTGGTGGTATGACGCTCCCCCCAGCGATCGACTCGACGACCGGGAGAAGACAATCTTCGCCGCGATTGCCAAGGCACCGCCTGCCGCCGCCGACGGTCCAGCGGCAGAGCCTAAAGGGATCGCGAGAGCGAGGACCCGAAGCGACGGGCGGAGGGCGCGGGGAAAATCTCTTGCTCCTGCCGACG